>JANSXJ010000559.1 GCA_024743015.1 Hyphomonas sp.
CCTACGGTGGCGCAAGGGATGACCTCTACCCTGCGGATCATGCCGATGCTTACCTCGAGGCCGCCATCGCTGCAGGTGCGGCGCGCAAGACCGAAAGTTTATTGGCCGAGCACGAATTGTTTGTCGAAGAGTGCAACAGGATGCGCTTCATCGAACGCTCCGAGAAGCGAACGGAGGTAAGAGAGGATCTGATGCCGTTGCCGCTCCGAGATACTCCCGACCTCAGCGGCCAGAACGTGTATTCGGTGACCACGCTGCCGGGCTTGGCCCGCATGCTGTCCGACGCGGACACCCAGCGGCTTGCCGCCTTGTCCGTGCGTATCCCGTTGGACGGTAATGTTGTCGACGCTGTTGCGTTCCGAGAGGCGCTGGAACTCCTGGACCAGAACGACCTCACATTCGAACTTGACGACGACGGCGGGCTCGGTCGATTTGTCTTGTGGTTCACGACGGAGGACGCTCTACTTGTCGCGCGAGACAGGAGCGTCCGGCAATCCGATCCGCTCCCGTTGGCTGAATGCCTCCGTTCTGTCAACGGTCTCGGCCACCGAATGGCCGGAGAATGGTTTGTATTGCTGACAATCCCGGGCGCGGCCATTCAGCGTGCCGGTCATTATCGCCCAGTATTCTGCGACGGGGGTGCTGGACCAGACACTTGGTTCATGGGGCGTTCCAGTCACCCGGCGCGCTACCACGGCGGCCCCTGGGGGCAAACTTGTCACCTAGAAGCCCTCCAGGAAGGGGCAGTGGTCTATGACGGCGCCGTCGAGCGCGTTGCGATCCAACCGCGTCATGCCCACTTCCAGGCAGAAAGAATCCGTTTCGAGATTCTCGAACCTGTGTTCGCCAAATTCGGCGACTCTTCGGCGTTGAGTCGGTTGTCGGACGGTATCTGGGCACGGAAAGACGCCTGACACATGGCCAAGAAACGCAAACTTCCTGAGCCGTCTGACGAGCTCCGTCCAGGATGCGGCGAGAGCTATTACGCGCGTTGGCTCCGCCTTGGTCTACGTGAGTTCCATTTTGAGCAAAAGGGGGCGGCCGCGTTCCGTGGGCTTGGCCAGTACTATGGCCGCAATCCAGCGATCTCCTACGACATCGCAGAAGCCGTCAGAAGTCTCCCTCATCGCGACCAGGAGGACTTCCGCTCTGCGGTCGCGCAGGTGATCCGCGAAATCCCGTTCGACGATCCTGAGAACGCCCCACTCATCAGTACCCTGCTGGCCGTCGCCGAAGGAGTTCAGGCACGCGATGCGCTGTTTGATATAGCAACAAAGGCGTTCACTTTGGTCCCAGGGCGCGCGGCCAACCGGATTATATCCTCTGCGTTCTTCTTCGCGCGTGACCTAGCGCTAACGTCTGGACGGCGTGCGGAGGACTGCTTGAAGCACATCGTCAGCAGCCAGCCGGCCTTTCCCGACTCGTTCGCTGTGCAAGCCCTAGAGGCGCTGACCGAGGCGAACCCGGCTCACTTTCGCGCGCACTTTGAGCTCTTGCGAGACCGGTTGGATCGGATTCTCGGCAATGACTCACCGGGTGCCCGCAATATTGAATCCCTTAGGAAACGAAGGGCCCTGCTCGTCCGGAACATCCGGAAGCTCGGAGTTCCTACTGACGACCTCGTGATCGGTTACATCGTCACCGGCGATCCTCGACCGGAATCGACCAATTGGTGGTTGGAGGCCGTGATCTCTGAACTCGGCGACGCAGA
>JANSXJ010000543.1 GCA_024743015.1 Hyphomonas sp.
ATAGCCGACGCGCAGCGTGAAGGCGCCGACGGTTTCAAAGCTGATTTCAGGAAGCCGCGCGGTCGCTCTACCAGCAGAATTACGTGTCGCCATGGCTGCCTCCTTACCTTACCTGCAGACAGAGGACTGACCGCCCTTTAGTCGAACACATATTTCCCAGGCGAATCATAGAGCGGCGGGAATTGCTCTGATCCACCTTCTTTTGGCGCTGGTTTCATGTCGCCAGCACGCTCGTGCAACCACTCTGCCCAACGGGTCCACCATGATCCAGCAACTTCTTCAGCTCCAGCTGCCCATTCATCGGCGGTTCCCGAAACGTCCGGATTGGCGAAATACTTCGCTTTCGGATTTCCAGGCGGGTTCAGCAGCGATTGTATGTGACCGGAATTAGAAAGCACAAACTCAATATTTTTCGAGCCTATCAGCTTGGTCGTGCGATAACAGGCTTTCCAGGGCGTGATATGGTCGGTGACACCTGCGACGATGAAGCTGTCTACATCCACTTTGGTCAGGTCCGCTTTGTGTCCGGCAACTTCGAACTCTCCCGGATGCGTGAATGGCTTGTTGAGGCCGAAATCGAGATAGTCTGAATGCAATTGTGCCGGCAGGTTCGTGGAATCATCGTTCCAGAACAGAACATTGTAAGGCGGTGGATCTTCACCCATCAGGTAGTTGTTTACGACATAGTTCCACACTAGGTCGTTCGGGCGCATCCAGGCAAACATGCGGGCGAGATCGTCGCCTTTCAGGATGCCTTTGCGGCGGGAATACCGACGAGCGATTTCAAGGCTCCGCTCAGACGCCATGGCGCTGAGCTCGCTATCATCCTGCTCCGGATCGAGCACACAAACCTGGAAGGTCAGCGAGTTGATCCGATCATCGCCTGCAGCCGCCAGAAGGCTTGCAAAGGTCGCAGTAGTGATACCGCCGGAACAGGCGCCTGAAATGTTGATCTTGTCCGAGCCGGTAATCTCCTTGATCACCTCGGTGCACTGGATAAGGCTGTCAACATAGTCCGACAGACCCCAGTCAGCATGCTCCTTGGTCGGGTTGCGCCAGGAGATGATGAAAGGCTGGAATTTGTTGCGCAGCAAGAACTGGATCACGCTGGTGATCGGGTCGAGGTCGCTGGCATAGAATTTATTGATCTGCGGTGGAATGTTCAGGAACGGAATCTCGCGAACTTCATCGGTGATGGGCGTGTACTGAATGAGTTCCATCATCTCATTCTTCCACACGACTTTGCCAGGCGTGATGGCCACATTCTCACCGATGACAAACGGGCTCTTGTCTACGCGACTTGGCATGCCGCCATTCTTGGTCAAATCATCATAGGCATTCTGAAGGCCCTTGATCAGAGACTGACCGCCACTATCGATGGCGCGCTTTTTCGCGGCCGGATTGGTGATCAGGGCATTGGTTGGCGAGATCGCATCCGTGATCATGTTCATGACAAAAGTCGCGCGTGCATGCTCCATCTCGCCGAGCTTCAGGTCGCCGACCCAGTCTTCGAGATGCTCTTGCATGGCCAGATAGGTCTGGAGGCCGCGCTTGTAGAATGGATTATTTGCCCAGGCCGGATCGCGGAAGCGTTTGTCCTTGCGATCCGGTTCGCGCTCTGATTTTCCCGTGACGATGTCATAGGATTCCTGCGCCATCTTGCCGGCGAGCTTGACATTGGCCATGGGCGTCATGCTGCTGCGTCGCAGCATCATCGCGACCGAGCCCAACAATTCCTGTCGGTTCAATCCGCCCAATAGTGGGTTCAGCGCATTGGTCGTATCCGCTGCCGCCTCACCGATATAGTCCGCCGTTTTGCTCATCACTGCCTCCGATTGCCTCCCACAGCGAGGATCTACCCCGCCCGGCACAAAGCTTGCTCTTATGGTTAAGAGTCTAAA
>JANSXJ010000286.1 GCA_024743015.1 Hyphomonas sp.
AGTCACTATGTTGGGCGAACCTTCATCCAACCCACGCAGACCGGTCGCCAACGGGCGGTCTCGCGCAAACACTCGCCGAACAAGGCGGTCCTGGATGGCAAGCGAGTATTGCTCGTCGATGACTCCATCGTTCGAGGTAACACCTCCCGCAAGATCGTTCAGATGGTCCGCGATGCCGGCGCCAAGGAAATACATTTCCGGTCGGCGAGTCCGCCGATCACGCATCAGGACTTCTATGGAATCGACATGGCAGACAGATCTGAACTTCTGGCAGCCAATCACTCTCTGGAAGAGATGCGAGACTATCTAAAAGTCGAAAGCCTGGGCTTCCTGTCCGTGCCGGGTCTTTATCGAGCGATCGGGGTGGATTACGACCCCGAGACACCGGCTTTTGCAGACCATTGCTTCACGGGTGACTACCCCACGCGCCTGATCGATCACGATCAAAACGAAAGCAGCAAAGAAAGACAGCTTTCGCTTCTGGACTAGTCTGAATTGCTTGGTTAGGCCGCGCGCATGGATAAACGCATCACTCTCGTTACTGGCGCGTCGCAGGGCATTGGCCGCGCCGCTTGTCTGGCTCTAGCGAAAGCAGGCCATCATGTCATCGGCCTTGCGCGTTCAAAGAAAGCGCTTGAAGCGCTCGATGATGAAATTCGAACGGCTGGCGGTTCGATGACCCTGATCCCGTTCGATCTAAAGGATGCAGCAGCTTTCGAGCCTCTCGGTCAAGCGATCAACGAGAAATTCGGACGGCTTGATGGCCTGCTGGGAAACGCCGGACTGCTCGGGCATATCGGCCCATTGCAAGCGGGCGGCGAGCGTCAGTTCAACGAAACGATCGACGTCAATCTGAGCGCCAACTGGCGCCTGATCCGCGTCATGGATCCGCTGCTCCGCCGCTCGGATACCCCCCGCGCTGTGTTCGTTACCTCCGGGGTCGTTCCGCGCCCACGAGCGTTCTGGGGCCCATACCAGGCTTCGAAGGCTGGGCTCGAGGCGCTCATCTATGCCTGGGCAGACGAGAACGAGCAGACGGCGCTCCGCGTCAACTTGTTCGACCCTGGCGCCACCCGAACCCAAATGCGCGCGGATGCGATGCCTGGCGAGGATCCGATGACGCTGCCGTCAGCCGACACCGTCGCGGCTCACATTGTTCCTTTGCTGGAAGCATCTGAAGCGCGAACCAAAGCCCGTATCGATGTGCGCGATTTGCTGTAGAACCAGAAATCGCGACGCCAACGTTTGGGAATCCCCGCGGTTTTTGGCCTAAGTAGTATCACATATTTGTTCCCCCCCTCAGACGCCTAGAGTCCCACGATTGGGATTGGCACTATTATGAGAGCGAGGGGAACCACATGGCGACCAACGGAAATGCGAATGGTGCGGACGAAAAAACCGCGACACCGCCCAAGGCCACAATCGGCCAGCAGCGACACGACCCCGATCGTATCCGCGAGCTATTTGAAAATGGCGAGTACCCCTACAAGACGAGAATGCCCCGCAAGACCTATGAGCGCCATAAGGCTGAGTTACAGGTCGAGCTTTTAAAGGTGCAGCATTGGGTCAAAGAGACCGGACAGAAGATCGTCATCCTGTTTGAAGGCCGTGACGCCGCTGGCAAGGGCGGCACGATCAAGCGCTTTACCGAACATCTGAACCCACGCGGCGCACGTGTCGTGGCTCTGGAAAAACCCACCGAGACTGAACGCGGTCAATGGTACTTCCAGCGCTATATTCGGCACCTGCCTACCGAAGGTGAAATGGTGCTGTTCGATCGGTCATGGTACAATCGAGCCGGGGTTGAACGGGTCATGGGCTTCTGTGATGCGAATGAGTATCTGGAATTCATGCGCCAGGTGCCAGACCTCGAGCGGATGCTGACGCGATCCGGCATCAAGCTGTTCAAGTACTGGTTCTCGGTCACCCAGGACGAGCAATTCAAACGCTTCGAGGCCCGCAAAGTGGATCCATTGAAGCAATGGAAACTGTCGCCTATCGATCGAGCCTCGCTTGAGCGCTGGGAGGATTACACCGAGGCGAAGGAAGCGATGTTCTTCTATACAGACACTGCCGACGCACCGTGGACGATCATCAAGTCATCCGACAAGAAACGCGCCCGCATCAATTGCATGCAGCACTTCCTGTCATCGCTCGATTATCCGGGAAAAGACAAACACGTCGTTCGGCCGCCTGATCCGCTGATTGTCGGCCTGAGCCAGCATGTCATCGGTAACAGCAATCACATACTCGGACGCACACTACACCCGGACAAGACATAGACACGGTGATTATTCAGTCGGCAGGTGGGTCATCCCCTCCAGGATATAGGCCTCTGTGTGATCAGTGCGATCTGTCAGGATCATGTATCGGTGTTTACCATCGGGGTGCTCGCTCCAAGTGGCATAGCCGTCCGCATCCGCTGTGAGTGTGCCCGGCTGGCTCAGCGTCCAGAACGCATCGCCATTGCCCAATGCCGCGTACATGACGGCGGTCTGATCGAACGAGGCATTGTCCAGGATCTCGCCCTTATAGTCGGTCTTCATCCATGGTGCGTGCTCGCTGAAATACTTGTAGCCGAGGTAAATCGGCGTGTCCTTGGGATGATCGTTCAGCTCCCGTCCAACTCTGAGAGCATCTCCGACTTCGAACCCACTGAATACAATTGGTCGCAGAATATTCGACAATACATATTGCGTGACGCCAGGCATGTTCCCATCGAAGTTCCATTCAGCGCCATTGGTTGTGCGCCCCTCCGGGAATTGCCCTCCCATGATGACGAATCTCTCGACCTTTTGATCCACCAAGTCCTGGCCTGATAGGGGCGAGTGTGAATCCGCGGGCGACTGAAGCAAGTTCTGAATATTGGCTAGCGGTCCGACCGTGACAATCGTCACTGATTGATCATCTGCCGCGGCCAACAGTTTTCGATAGAGCGCAACAGCAGGCTCAACCGCCTCCACGTGTGCCGGGTTGTACGGCATCTCATCCGCGATGATTTTCGTGTGGTTCCAGTCCGTTCGCCAGGGTGCAGTTTCGCGAACCCCGACACTCATCTCAGCGCGGCCATAATACTGATTCACTGCGGCCAGGGCGGGCACTGCATATTGCTCGTTCGACCAGAGAATTATGGCTTGCAGATCAATGACACCTTCATCGGCGAACTTGTGCAGCATCGCGATCGCGCCCAGATCGTCGGCATCGCCGCCAAAATCGGTCTCGAAGATAATGATCGGAGGATCCGGAGAGTCTGTCAGCGGCGCGGTTCGCGGTGAGACCGCACAAGCAGATACGATTACCCCGATCGCACACAGCGTTGCCGCCAATATCCATTCACGCATGGCACGTCTCCTGCTCGATTATCCGGCTCGTTATTGAGCATGATCGGCAGGGTTCAGCAAATTTGACGCTTTAGTGTTTGCGACGGGCTTTGTCTGCGTAGGGGTTCGCACCCTGCTTGACATGCAGGCGGATCGGTACGCCCGGAAGCGCGAATGCCTCGCGCAATCCGTTCACGAGGTAACGCTTATACTGTTCCGGCATTTGATCCCCGCGCGAGGCGATCAGGACAAAGGTTGGCGGTCGAGCTTTGATCTGCGCCATATAGCGCGGTTTGATCCGCTTGCCCTGCACACTTGGCGGCGGGTTGCGCTCGATCATGTAACGTAGCCACCGGTTCAGGTCGCCGGTTTTCACGCGCGCGCACCAGTCATCATAGGCCTTGGCCACAGCGGGCATCAAGCGCTCGACACGCTTGCCCGTGAGGCCTGACAAGGTGACCAGAGCCGCGCCCTTGGCTTGCGGAAGGTGCCCCTTCAAACGCCGCTCAAGCTCTTTCATGGCCATGCCATGGTTTTTGATCGTATCCCATTTTGAGATCACGAACACCACCGCCCGCCCCTCTCGCAAAGCAAGGTCGGCGATTTGCAGATCCTGCTTCTCGAAGGAATCTTCTGGCTCCATGATGAGGGCAACGACGTCTGCGTATTTGAGAGACCGTACCGTCTCTCCGGTCGACATCTTTTCGAGACGTTCCTGAACCTTCGACTTTCGGCGCAAGCCGGCTGTGTCGACGAGACGAACTTCACGGCCCTCCCAAGTCCAGCGCAGAGTGACCGAGTCCCGCGTGATACCGGCCTCAGGACCAGTCAACATGCGATCCTCGCCAACCAATTGGTTGATTAGGGTCGATTTACCTGCGTTTGGGCGACCTACGATGGCGAGGCGAATTGGGCGTTCCTTGGTTGCTGCCTTGGCTTCCTCGATGGCCTCGCCTTCGGTGGCGTCATCGATCCCGACTTTTTCAAAAGCCGCTTCCAGCTTCGCTTCATTCAGGAACGGATCGTCCATATCGAGACCCTCGAGCTGTTCGAGGATGCCATGATTGAACGTATCCTGAGCTTCAGCTTCTTCCTCTTTCAGCGCTTCGAGAAAAGCCTCTTCGCCAAGTGCTTCGCGAATCGCGCTGTAGAGCTCAGACATTCCCTCGCCGTGCGCACCCGAAAGACCGACAGGTTCACCGAGCCCGAGATTCCAGGCTTCCAGCATACCCTGATCTCCGGCATGGCCTTCGGCTTTATTCGCGGCGAGCACAATCGGCATGTCGGCACGGCGCAGGATTTGCGCGAACCGCTCATCAATCGCTGTGACCCCGACGCGAGAGTCGATGAGGAACAATGCGAGCTCAGCTTCGCGAATGGCAATTTCAGTTTGATGGCGCATGCGCGCTTCCAGGGAGTCGTCTGTGACGTCCTCGAACCCGGCCGTATCAATCAGGATCAGTGGCAAGTCGGCGAGTCGGCCTTCTGCTTCCTTCCGATCACGCGTGACACCTGGCTGGTCATCGACCAAGGCCAACTGTTTGCCAGCCAGGCGGTTGAACAGCGTGGACTTCCCGACATTCGGTCGTCCCAC
>JANSXJ010000357.1 GCA_024743015.1 Hyphomonas sp.
AAAACTGGGTCTTCATCGACTTGCCGTTCTATCTCAAGCAACAAGGACTGGATGTTCTGTCGCGATTGGCAGAGCTGCGCCGCCTGTAAGGTCAATCCCTCTTCCATCTCGGTTTGGGAAGATTCAAATCGAGTCTAATCGCAACAGAGCGGATCAGAAAGACAGTGCAGGCTCCGACAATCAGGCAGCCTGACGTCGGCATATCGAACTGGCGCAGCGCCCAGAACACAAGACACCCGACGAGTGCTGCGGTGGCATAGATATCTTCTCGCAACAGCATAGCTTTTTCTCCGCACACAATATCACGAATGAGCCCGCCTGCGGTTGCGGTAATCGTCCCCATGATCATCACCACGAATACACCGTGCCCGAGATCAAGAGCCTTTGACGCTCCGGTCATGGCGAACAGGGATAGACCTATCGCGTCGATCCAAACCAGCACACGCAATCGCGACCAAAACCCCGGCGAAAGAAAAGCTGCAACTCCACCCGACATCGCGGCCAACAAACTGAGCGGGTCACTAAGCCAGAAGACCGGTTCATCCAGCAAGAGGTCCCTCAAGGTTCCACCGCCGACCGCCGGTAGGAAGGACACAACGATGATCCCAAACAAATCCATGTCTTGCCGAATTGCGACCAATCCGCCTGAGAGCGCGAAGACAAATACGCCAGCGATATCAATCAGCCGAACGAGATATTCGGGGTCCATCAACATTCAACGACATTTACCGCCAGCCCGCCTTGACTGGTTTCCTTATACTTGGATGACATATCGAGGCCAGTCTGTCGCATGGTTTCGATAACCTGGTCTAACGAGACCTTCATCGGACCGGCAGAGTGAAGCGCGAGGCGCGCGGCATTGACCGCTTTAACCGCGCCAATGGCGTTGCGTTCAATGCAAGGGATTTGAACGAGCCCACCCACGGGGTCGCAGGTCAGGCCCAGATTGTGTTCCATACCAATTTCAGCAGCCTGCGCGACTTGTTGCGGGGTCCCGCCCCAGACGGCTGCAAGGCCGCCCGCCGCCATGGAGCAAGCAACACCAACCTCGCCCTGGCAGCCCATTTCTGCACCCGATATCGAGGCGCGTTGCTTGTATAATAACCCAATCCCCCCTGCTGTGAGCAGAAACGTCTCGACGTCTTTCGCAGCTGTCGGTGTTCCCGCACAATAGTGGCGCAGGACTGATGGAACAATGCCTGCTGCGCCATTTGTGGGCGCAGTGACGACCTTGCCCCCAGCGGCATTCTCCTCGTTCACAGCCATCGCATAGGTGTTCAACCAATCGAACAATTGTTCCTTTTCATTGGCGTGCGGCTGGTCAGAGAGTTTTCGCCACAGATCCGGAGCGCGTCTTTGCACGCCGAGCGCCCCGGGAAGTGTTCCTTTTGTCTGCAGGCCCCGGTCAATACAGGCCATCATGACGGCCGTAATATCCGCCAATGCAGCTTTGGTTTCACCGCGCGGTCGCTTTGCGTCCTCATTGGCGAGAATGATATCGCAGATATCGGCATCCTGGGCCTCGCAAAGCTGCAGGAGATCGGCAGCAGATCCGAATTCGTGCGGAACGTCTGAGCCCGCTTTAACGACATCATCCGAGATCGGCATCTGTAATTGTCGCTTTGACGCAATAAAGCCACCACCCGTTGAGTAATAGGTGCGCGATAACTGTTCCTCACCGCTTTCATCAAAAAGTACGCATTCCATCTCATTTGGATGCAGGTCTGCAGGCCGTTCATAGTCGAGCACAATATCCTTTGAAGCATCGAACGTGATCTTGGCCTGATTTGAAGCGGTGAGGCACTTGCTGGCGTGCAGGTCGACTATTGCGGCTGCGGCAGCATCCAGGTCGAGCGACGCAGGGTCATATCCCAATAAGCCCAGGACAACGGCTCGTGGCGTTCCATGTCCTTCGCCGGTGAAAGCCAATGACCCTCTTAAGAAAACCCTCAATCGCAATCCGTCCAAATCCCTGTCGAGACTCGACGCTTTTTGCATGAATCTCGAAGCGATGCGCATCGGTCCGACTGTGTGTGAGCTGGACGGACCGATGCCGACCCGAAAAATTTCTAGAATTGACAGCATAGCACACATTCTCCATTTTGCATTCGAATGCATTCTGGGCACTCGTAAATGGCAAAAGCGGCGGAATCAATCGAATGTTGGCACAGTCAATCATCTTTTTGCCGGGGTTCATGTGTGACGAGCGCCTGTTTCGTCCGCAGATCGAAACGCTTTCTCGGCATGGCATCTCTTGTAGGGTTGGGGACCTGACAGGAGCATGCTCAATCGAGCGTTTGGCATCAATCATTCTGAGGAATGCGCCAAAACGGTTTGCGCTCGCGGGATTGTCGATGGGCGGGATCGTCGCGTTTGAAGTCTGCAAACAAGCTCCGGAACGGGTGACGCATTTGGCGTTGCTCAACACGACCGCCCGCGCCGACGCTGCAGGGCTTGCCAGAAAAAAGCAGCTTGGGCGAGTGGCTGCCGGGGAGCTGGATCTGGTGTTGCGCGAGGAGCTTAAGCCGCAATATTTAGCTCCAGCGAACCGCACAACTGAGCGCCTCCGTGTTCTCGAGCAAATGGGTGTCGATCTCGGTAAGGATGTCTTTTGTCGCCAGACCATGGCGCTGACTGTTCGCGACTCCTATCTCGACAGCGTTCGTAATATCCAATGCCCTACTCTTTTGCTTGCCGGCGCTGAGGACACTGTCTGTCCAGTAGATCGGCATGAAGAGATCTCTGCCCGGATACCGCATGCTCACTTAAAGGTGCTTGCCCGGTGTGGACACATTTCTACTCTCGAGCAGCCTGCACTTGTCTCACAGGCCTTGCTCGACTTGCTGGACCAACCGCAAGCGCACACGACAAGAAGCGGAAACTGCTCTTTGAAATTGGTCAAAAACACAAATTGACTTCGAATGCAATTTAGGTATGCATTGGCGCAGAAGGATGATTGCCATGCCAGACACGATTACTCAGGACCGCCAGACACTAGAGGACAGAATTGTCCGCTATGTGAAGCTTGAACCTTGCTATGACGCCTTTATCGACACACGCACACCGGGTTCGGACAGGAAGGAAAACTTCACCATCATCGGGCCGGGCGTGTCTGAAAATCCGAAGCAGCATGTCCATATTGCGGAGCCGCACGGCTTCAACATTGGCGGTGCCCGCCAACCTCCTCATTGCACCAATTCGCAGCATAGCCACGATACCGTTGAGGTGTTTTACGTGCATTCCGGTCAATGGCGATTTGACCTTGGCGAGCATGGCGATGACGCACAAATCTGTCTTGAACCGGGTGATTTGATTTCGATTCCGACCAATGTGTTTCGCGGTTTCACCAATATTGGCGAGGCCGATGGATTTCTCTGGGCGGTCTTGGGCGGAGATGATCCCGGCCGCGTCTTATGGGCCCCCAAGGTCTTTGAAATGGCCGCGGAGTATGGTCTGGTATTGCTCGAAGATGGAATGCTGATCGACACCAATAAGAGCGAACAGATTCCGGCTGGAAAAAACCGAATGCCGGTGACTTCAGCGAGCCAGGTGGCAGCTCTGGATCGCTACACTGACGAGCAACTCGCAAACTGTGTTATCCGGCAGGCAACTGGTCGTTATCGCGGCGAGCTCACATGTGTCAAAGGCGTTGAAGAGAAGCGCTTGATTGGTGTGGGCAAAATTGATTGGCGCCATGGATTCACCCTAAGCGAAATCCGGATCGCGCCTGGCGCAGCCATACCTGCGCATAAGCTCAATGTACCGGATGTGCACTTTATTCAGTCAGGTAAAATGATTGCGGTCGTTGACGATGATCGTACGATCCTCTCCCCTGGCGATACTATCACCTATCCGAGGGGCGCACGACGTGAATTCAGGAATGCGGGTGAGGTTGAAGTTTGTCTGGTGGCGGTTCGAGGCGGCGACCAGGAGCCTAAAGTTGAATGGG
>JANSXJ010000484.1 GCA_024743015.1 Hyphomonas sp.
GACAAATCACCATTGAGTGTGCTGGCTGTGATTTGTTGACCGGCCAGATCTGCAGACTTCACTTTTGAACCAGCAATAACGTGCAATTTCAGAACACCGGCAAGCGCGTCCTTGTTCTCTGGCTTGAGCAGAGTCTCTACGGTTCCTTCTGGCAGCGCCGCAAACGCTTCGTCGGTCGGGGCGAAGACAGTGAGCGGTCCGTCGCCTTTCAGGGCGCCGACCAGGCCAGCTGCTTCAGCTGCTGCGAGAAGCGTTGAGAAGGACCCGGCGGCCGCAGCGGTTTCAACAATATCGGACTTGGCTTTCTTGTAGCTCTCACCTGCAACGGCGGTGACGTGACTCACATTGGTTGCTTGAGTGGTGGTTTTCGACGCGCATTGTTCAGCAAAAGCCGGGGCAGCAAAAAGGGTGGCAGAAACTAAGAGAGTTGTGAGTTTCACGAGGGAATCTCCATTTAAGAATCATGACCCGAACCATATCGGTGTCGATATCATATACGGAGTTGTATATAAAATGGATCTGAACGTGACTCGATTTTAATGATTAGGCCGCCCATCACTTAACGCACATGTCAGTATTGCCCCCTGACAGCTGTCACAAATACGCGCTATAGGTGTGCCCATGTCACTGTGGCAACGATTGATTGAGAGCGGAAAGCGCTTGTTTGACGTGGACGTGGAGGATGAACCGCTTCCCGCTGACCTCGCCTGCGCGCCAGATCCGAACGATGTCGGCTTTACGGCCGCTGTTGTCGGACTTGGGGCAAAAATGGCGAAAGCAGACGGCCGCGTCACGGATGACGAGATCATGGTGTTCTCGCGCGTGTTCCAAACTGCGCCAAAGGATGCCGCAGCGGTCCGCCGGGTGTTTAACCTCGCCCAGCAAACCGTCAGTGGCTATGAGTCCTATGCCCGCAAGATCGGCCGCAAATACGCCGCGCGGCCCTGTCTTCTCGAAGGTGTGCTCGACGGATTGTTCATGATCGCCACGGCGGACGGCGTCGTCACCGAGGACGAACTCTCTTACTTGAACACCGTGTCCGAGGCCTTTGGCTTTTCCGACGCGACGTTCCGGCGGATCAAGGCAAGCCATATGGGCGCAGATCGCGATGATCCCTACCATATTCTCGGTGTGGCGCATGATGCCGAGTTCGACGAAATCCGGCGCGTTTACCGGCGATTGATGGCCGACAACCATCCTGATCGGTTGCTCCAGAACGGTGCGCCACGCGAGTTCGAAAACGCGGCACATGAGAAAGCTGCAACGATTACGAGCGCCTATGCCCGCATCCGGGCAGAGCGGGGCCTGATCGCAGTAAATTGATGATTGGTCACGTTCTGACCGTTGACGGCACCTTCCTTGCAAGCCATCTAAGTGTTAAGACGAGGATACTATGACCGCGACGCATACTGCCCCCTATGGCTTTCCGCACAATCTGCTGGCGCTTTTGCGTCGGGCTGGAGCGTTTTTGACCAAGGGTGTGCTCGCAGTCGCCATCATCTTCATGGCTGGCATGATTGCGGTTGCGACCGCCGTGGCAGGGCTCGCTCTGGCTGCGTTCGCGATCATCCTGCGCTTGACCGGATCTCGCGATGATGAATCGCAGACGCGATATGAAGAGTCTGCGGAGAATGGCGCGATCACGCTCGAAGCAAAGAAAACCCCGCGCGGTTGGACCGTCGAGTAGACGTCAGGCCTTTGCCGTCTCCGGCATGCCCTCAATGAACAGAGTCTGTGTCGGATAAGCGAATTCGAGACCGTGTTCCTGCAGACCGCGGAACAGCGCCAGCAACACGCGTGACTGCGCCGCCATGGAGCGGTTGTAATCCGGCTGCAGCGAATAGAAGATCAATGTGTAATCAAGCGAGCTTGGCCCGAACGCCGACATGGCACAGAAGTCAAACTCGACCGCAGGGACGTCCTTGACGATCTTCGCAACGATTTCCGGCACTTTGTCTGCGAGATCAGGATCAGTTTGATAGATCACCCCGAAGACTGTTTCGATCCGGCGTCGCGACATGCGCTGCATATTGTGGATCTCGAAGTCCAGTAGATTGGTGTTTGAGATGATCATCTGCTCGCCGGTTCGGGCGCGCACGCGGGTTGTTTTCAGCCCGATATCCTCAATAATCCCCCAACTGTCGCCATAGCGGACCGTATCGCCGACCTGGAATGGCTTGTCGATGACAATGGAAAGCGAGGAAAACAGGTCCCGGAAGACACCCTGGGCGGCGATACCAATGGCGATACCACCGATACCAAGACCTGCGAGCAGCGCGGTCACATCTGCGCCGACATTGTCCAGGATGAGCAAGAGCGCGACGGACCAGACGGCGACGCTAATGAACCATTTGATGATGTTGAACGCCGAGGCCAGCGCTCTCGCGTCACCGCTTGAGCGCGCAACATTACGGCGAATGAAGCCGACAGCGAACTCCTGAACCCATTCTGCGATTTGCAGGATCGCGGCAAGCACGAAGAAGATCTTCACGATCACCGA
>JANSXJ010000061.1 GCA_024743015.1 Hyphomonas sp.
ATCTGGGCCGTGGCCGTTGTCAGGCGCGCAACCACTGTTTCCAAGGCTGCAGTTTCGGAGCTTATTTCAGCTCGAATTCCGCTACGCTGCCAGCGGCGCGTCGGACCGGAAACATGACGCTCATTCCTGATACGGCCGTCCACAAGGTCATTGTGGATGAAGCGACAGGACGAGCGACCGGCGTCGAAACCGTCGATATCGCGTCCGGTGAACGCAAGGTGATGACGGCGCGAGTGGTTTTCCTAAACGCGGGTACCATTCCGTCGACCATGATCCTGCTCAATTCAGCTGATGGCAACGCACCGAACGGTCTTGCCAACAGCTCAGGTCAACTGGGCCGGAACATGATGGATCACCATTCCGGTGCGCGCGGCTCGGCGATCTTGCCGGGCAATCTCGACAAGCACACATTCGGGCGACGTCCGAACGGGTTCTACATTCCGAGGTTCCGCAACCACACCGAAGAAGCCGAAGGTTTCGTGCGCGGGTTCGGCTACCAGGGCGGCGCGATGCGCGAGCGCTGGTGGACTTCGATGGGCAAAGAGGGGGTCGGAGCCGATTTCAAAGCGTCTGTCAGAACACCAGGACAATGGCGCATCGGTATGGTGGCCTTTGGAGAAGTTCTTCCGAATGAAGCCAACCATGTTCGACTGCATCCCAACAAGACGGACCAATGGGGCTTCCCGGTGCCTGTTCTTGATGTGCGTTGGGGCGATAATGAACGCAACATGGTCCGCCAGGCGATCCGTGATACGCGGGCAATGCTGGAAGCGGCAGGCGGCATCGACATCCAGACGGATGATCCGGATACAGCCGAACCGGCACCTCCCGGCATCGGTATCCACGAAATGGGGACGGCCCGCATGGGACGGGATCCGGCCAGCTCTGTTCTGAATGAGTGGAATCAGGCCTGGGATGTTCCAAACCTGTTTGTGACCGATGGGTCCTTCATGGCTTCCGGTGGCTGTCAGAACCCATCTCTAACCTACATGGCCTTCTCGGCCCGCGCGGCAAATCATGCTGCTGAACTGATGAAAGACGGAACGCTATGACCCTGAACCGCAGAAACTTCCTGACGGCCTCCAGCGCGCTAATGGCACTCGGCGCCTGCAACTCCGGTGGATTGGCTGCAGCACCCTCCAAGAGGCAATTGGATAAGATCGGAATCCAGACTTATACGCTGCGCGACGCGATGAGCGAGGATTTCGTCGGCACCTTCCAAATGATCAAGGATGTCGGTTACGATTATGTCGAACTGAATGGACGAAACATTCTGGATCGATCGCCATCCGAGCTGCGTACCATGCTCGATGATATCGGGTTGCCAGCGCCCATCACGCATCTGGATTATGACAGTCTCGCCAACCGGCCCGAAGAAGTGGCCGCCGTATGTAACGTGCTTGGATGCGAGTACGCGATCCTGCCATGGGTTGGCGACGATCAGCGCGGTCTCGACAATTACAAAGCTCATGCTGCGATGTTGAATCGCGCCGGCGAAGCGATGAAGTCAGCGGGTGTAAAAGTCGGGTACCATAACCACCAGTTCGAATTCTTCGATCTTGGCGGCGGCGAAACCGGCATGAATATTCTGCTGACGGAAACGGATCCCGAGCTGGTGACATTTGAGCTGGACCTGTTCTGGGCAGCTTTGACGGGAACCGATATTCCGGCGCTGTTCAATGCCCATCCGGGTCGCTTCAAGATGTGTCATGTCAAAGATCTGTCGGGCGATGCCAGCCCATGGCGTGCGAGCCTCGATTTCCCTGCGATTGTGCAGGCACTGATGGTCAATGTGGGCGAAGGCGATTTGCCTTTTGAAACCTATTTCGCTGAGAACGATGTCTCCGGCATGGAATATTTCATCGCCGAGCATGACAATCCTCCGCAACCCTATCGCGACTCCATTCAGATGAGCTTCGATGCGATGAAAGCGATGCGGTTCTAGTCGATCTTCGGATCAGAACACATCAAGATTTTTACAAACCTGCGAGGGTGGCGTATTGCCGTTTGCTTTGAGGCTTACGGAGAGGTCCGCCATGAAAATCGGTTTTGTCGGTCTGGGGAATATGGGCGCGGGCATGTGCGCCAATCTGGTGCGTGCAGGTCATGATGTGCGGGCGTTCGATCTGAACACGGAAGCGGTTCAGGCCGCCGTCTCTGCCGGGGCGTCGGGCGCCGCGGATCTGGCCGAAGTGGCGAACGGCGCAGAGGCAATCGTTACAATGCTTCCAGCGGGAAAACATGTCCTCAGCGTTTACTTTGGTGATGAAGGCATCGCCGCGAACGCCGCCAATGGCACTTTGTTTATTGATTGCTCGACCATCTCCGTCGATGAGGCGCGTGAAGCGGCCAGCAAGGCAACCAGTGGCGGTTTCCTCATGGTCGATGCGCCGGTCTCTGGTGGGACAGCAGCCGCCGAAGCGGGCTCGCTGACCTTTATGGTTGGCGGCCCTGAAACGGCGTTCGAGCGCGCCAAGCCTGTGCTCGACATCATGGGCGCGAATGTCTTTCATGCTGGTGGGGCGGGTAACGGGCAAGTCGCGAAAATCGCCAACAATATGCTGCTCGGAATTTCAATGATCGGGACATGCGAAGCGTTCAATCTTGCCGAGAAGCTTGGCCTCGATGCACAGACATTTTTCGACATTTCGTCCACCGCGTCGGGGCAGTGCTGGTCGATGACAAAATACTGTCCATCGCCCGGACCGGTGCCAGCCGCCCCTTCCAACAATGACTATCAGCCCGGCTTCGCCGTGGCGATGATGCTGAAGGATTTGCGCCTGGCGCAACAGGCCGCCGGAAGCATCGATGCGTCGACGCCTCTGGGGGCGCAAGCGGAAGAGATCTATGCGCGTCTGGACGAAGACGGATTCGCCGGGCTCGATTTTTCAGGCGTCATGCGCAGGGTGCGCGGCGAGATTTGAGCCTGCGAATTCTTGGGCCGTCAGTCCAGCAAGACACACTCAACCGTATCGCCTACATCGAGAGCGGGGGCGTCTATTGGTCGGTGGATCAAGACGTTCGACGTTACGAACGGAGACAAAAGCGAGCTGTCTTGATTACTTGCGGGCATAACGACCCGTTCGCCGCCGTCGGAATGGTTCAATCGACCGCGCAGGAAAGACTCGCGGCGTCCACTGGCGCTGAGCGGGGCAAGCAAGTTCGCCGGAACAGTCGTGTGCAGGTCTGTCCCTCCCAGCAGTCTCGCGATCACTGGTTTCAGGAACAGATGCGCGCAGACAAGAGCAGATGCTGGATTGCCCGGGAGGCCAAGCACAAGGCGTCCCGCATTCTTTGACATCCAGGTTGGCTTGCCGGGGCGAACGGCAACTTTGGAAAAAATCGGCGAGAAGCCGAGGTCCGAGAAGACCGTCTTCATGTGATCATGGTCGCCAACGGACGCGCCACCAACGGGCACGAAGACATCCGCTTCTTCGGAACCTTCAATCCGCGCCTTGATTTCAATCGGATCATCCGGGGCGATCCCGAGATTGATCACGCTGCCACCCCACGCCTCTATAAGAGCGGTCAGCGAATACTCGTTGGATGCGATGATCTGACCCGGTTCAAGCTCTGTCCCCGGTGGACGAAGCTCGTCGCCATTCGCCAGCAAGGCGACCCGAGGCGCGCGCCAAACTTCGAGCTCGGCGTGATTTGCGGCGGCGCAGATTGAGAGCTGCCGCGCCGAGAGTTTTGTCCCTTTGGCGATCAGCTCATCACCGGAGCGAAAATCGATCCCGGCCGCGCGAATGTGCCGGGCTGCGCCTTGCGCATCGCGGATTGTGATCTCGTCTTCCTGGCGGTCGACATCTTCCTGAATGACGACATGGTCTGCGCCGTCAGGCACGACGGAACCGGTGAACAGGCGAACACACTGTCCGCGGGCGACGCTTCCAGCATAAGGGTGGCCCGCCGGCGCTTCACCGATGACATTGAGTTTCGCGCCCAGCGCGCAGTCTTCGAGACGAGCGGCGTATCCGTCCATGGCCGACATGTTTTGTGGCGGGTGTGTGTGTCGCGCCAGAACGGGGCTGGCGAGCGTTCGTCCGCCACCCGATTGAAGTGGAACTCGCTCAATCTCGTCGAGCGCGGGTAGGGCGGCGATATGCTGCAACGCCTCTGTTCTTGAAATCACTTATGAGCCTCCAAACACGCGCATCAGAAGGCGCACGGCAACGATCAGGATGAGCACGGCTGTCACGCCTTTGACAAGCCGTTCCGGAAAAAGGCCGAGCATGAATCGGTGTCCGATCCAGCTGCCGATCAAAACGGCAGGGATGAGCGGCCAGAACGGGATCAGGATCGAGAGATCGCTCGACGCTGCGAGCTGAATCGTCTTTCCGGCAAGCCCTGCGATCGAGTTGGCAGCTATGTAGGCCGTCGCGAGCGCCGCAATTTTTCGCGGTGAGTTCCAGTTCAGGACATGCAGCACCGGCGCCAGAAAAATGCCGCCGCCAATACCGACCAGACCTGATAAATATCCGATGCCGGCGCCAATCAAGGGCGCAATCCACCTGGATCGGAGGCTTGGATCTCCATGACCCATAGCCGCTCCTGTCATTGCATTCCAACCAAGATGCGCGCTGGCAAAGAGCAAGGACATGCCAAGGAGCAGGATCAGGTTTTCATCATTGATTGGCGTCAATCCGCCGAGAAAAGCCGCGGGAACCGAAAAGACCAGGATCGGCCACACGTCGGAGTCCTTGTAGAGACCCGCGCGCTGCGCTTTCCAAGTGCCAGTGCTGGTCACCGTCAGGTTACAGGCCAGCGAGACGATCGGCACGAGGCTGATTTGCAAACCGGAAAAGACCAGAAGCGCCGTATAGGTCGAACCGCCGCCAAAGCCGACGCTGGAATAAAGGACAGCCGTCACCAAAAATGTGACTACGAGCCACACTGGGATCATTTGGGTCGCCTTGTAAGGTTCATGCTGCGCGCCTGACTAAGTGATGGCCATTTTGATCCGGAGACACTAGCAATAGTGGTCTGAAACTAAAGACTATCAGGACACAAACATGACGAATGCACCAGATCTACCGGCGCCAGCGGGACGTCTGGACCCGGACCTCGACTTTCAATCTTTGAACATCGCTGTGCTGACCGTGTCGGACACGCGCACGCTTGAAACCGATACATCCGGGCAGCTATTGGCGGATCGAATCGGGGAGGCCGGGCACTCGCTGATTGGGCGAAGCCTGGTGCGCGACGATGTCGAAGCGGTTGCGGCGCAGGTCAAATCCTGGATCGAAGACCCCGAGGTCGACGCGATAGTTTCAACCGGTGGGACGGGCCTGACTGGGCGTGATATCACCTATGAGGCCGTCACGCCGCTGTTCGAGAAACGGATCGAAGGCTTTGACACAGTCTGGCATATGGTCAGCTATCAGAGCGTCGGTCTGTCGACTTTGCTCTCTCGCGCCTGCGCGGGTGTCGCGAACGGCACGGTGATATTCTGCCTGCCGGGCTCGAACGGCGCGTGCAAGGATGGATGGGACAATATCATCCGCTGGCAGCTCGATAGCCGGCACCGTCCCTGCAATCTGGTCGATCTGATGCCGCGGCTGATGGAGGTCTGATATGGCAAAGGGCAATAAGCTGACTCATCTGGACGCCGATGGACGCGCGCGCATGGTCGACGTTGGCGACAAGCCAAGCTCTCACCGGACCGCACGCGCAGAAGCAAGACTCATCGCGTCACCAGAGACGCTCGACATCGTCCGCTCTGGTAGCGCCAAGAAGGGGGACGTCATCACCGTCTCAGAGATTGCTGGCGTGATGGGTGCGAAGAAAACGGCGGATCTCATTCCGCTTTGTCATCCGCTGCCCTTGAGCAAAATCAATGTGCAGATCGAGATTGAAGAGACATGTCTACGAGTCACCACAGAAACGCGCACTCAGGGGCAAACGGGCGTGGAGATGGAGGCGCTCACGGCGGCTGGCGTGGCCGCGCTTACCCTCTACGACATGCTCAAGGCCGTCGATAAGTCGATGACCATAGAAGGGTTGAGATTACTCGAAAAAACCGGTGGCGTCTCCGGCGATTTCAAGCGCGACGATTAGCGGGTCACGCCGTGACTTGCCCAACTGAATGCGCCGGAGTAAGCGAGCGACATGACTGATACGCCTTTAACCGTCGCAGGACGGACATTCACTTCGCGCCTTATCATTGGCACTGGAAAATACGCTTCCTACGCCCAGAATGCCGAAGCCGCGAGGGCGGCCGGGGCGGAGATGGTGACGGTCGCGCTGCGCCGCGTGAACCTGTCCAATCCCGACGAGGACCGGTTGCAGGATCACGTCTCGCCGAGCGAGTTTACCTACCTTCCCAACACTGCCGGCTGCTTCACCGCTGACGAAGCTGTGCGCACGCTGCGATTGGCGCGCGAAGCGGGGGGATGGGACCTGGTAAAACTGGAAGTCCTGTCCGACCAGAAGACGCTCTACCCAGATATGGAAGAAACCCTCAAAGCAGCGAAAGATCTAATCAGTGATGGATTTGAGGTCATGGTCTATTGCTCCGACGACCCGGTCTATGCGCGGAAGCTCGAAGACATAGGTTGCGCCGCGATTATGCCACTGGGAAGCTTGATTGGATCAGGCCTCGGTATTCAGAACCCACTCAATATTCGCCTCATCGTCGAACAGTCTCGGGTGCCGGTCATCGTCGATGCGGGCGTCGGCACGGCCTCAGATGCCGCCCAGGCGATGGAGCTTGGATGTGATGGAGTGTTGATGAATACCGCCATCGCAGAAGCCAAGGATCCGATCCGAATGGCGACGGCGATGAAGCATGCTGTGATTGCTGGGCGAGAGGCTTACCTCGCAGGACGGATGGGCCGCAAACGATATGCTGACCCTTCGTCTCCGTTGGCTGGTTTGATCTAGCTGTCAGCGAGCGCCGTCTGAATCAGAGCTTCGACCTGAGTGATATCTGCACTCGGAACGAATTCGGTGCCGATAATAAAGTTGGGCGTCCCGGTAATACCGAGCGTTCGGGCGAGGCTTTTCGAGTCGGCGACCGTTTTCTGGACTTCAACAGACTTCATATCGGCGCGCATCTTGGCGACGTCGACGCCAACTGATTCAGCGACCTCGTCGATCGCGTCCGGGCCAAAACCGGAACCGTTGTCCAGCTCCATCAGGCCCATATGCATCTCGACATATTTTCCCTGCTTACCCGCCGCGATCGCGGCCAGTGCGGCTTTCTCGCTTTCTGTTGACAGGATGGGAAGCTCTTTGAAAACGACGCGAACCTGATTGTCATACTTTTCAGGCAGTTCGGTCGCCCAGCTGGCTGAGCGTTTACAGAATCCACACCGATAATCGAAGAACTCAACGACAGTGACTTTCGCATCGGCTGGACCGATCGAGTAGTCGGCTGGATTGTTCTGCAACTCGTCCAGGTTTTGAGAGATGAGAGTTCTGGTCCGTTCGTCTTCCTCGAGTTGACGCTTTTCGGTCAGCGCGATCAAGGCTTCTTCGATGATCTCAGGGTTCTCCAGGATGTAGTCATAAACGACTTTCTCAATCGCTTCACGGCTGGCCGTATCGATTTGCTCTTGCGCGCAAGCTGGCGTTAGAGCGATTGCTGTTGCGGCGAGGGCCATGCTGAAAGTGCGGGTCATAAATCAGTCCTGAGGTTCAAGGTCGCTTATACTTGTTACGCAGATGATTTATTTGCCGTGAATAGCAAGGTCAAATTGCTGACATTCGTGTGAAGGCGGTTATCTCCGCCGGCGCCAGAATACCTCATTCTCGGGCAAGGCTGGATCAGTTGCATTGCGAATGTCGCTGGCTTGTCGAAACGCCGGTGTGTTCGGAGTCAGATCTCGGATCGCTCGTTGGGCGAACGAGTGCGCGCGGGGATAGTTGCCGATATTATAAGCTGCTTCTGCGGTCGCAACCTGCGCCATGGGGCGATTGTCCTGTTTCTCGAAGACGATGGCGAGCTGTGTCCAGGCAAAGGCGTTGTTTGGCTCTTTGATCAGGGCATCCCGCAAGGCGTTCTCGGCGAGATCCATATCGCCCTCCTCGTTGCGCTCCAGAAGCGATCGCGCGAGCGAGACCTGGATGAGTGGATTGTCTGGCAGGAGACGGTTCGCTTCGAGCAGCGGCTCGACCGAATCAACAGGTCTGCCGGTTTCAAACAGGATCTGGCCTTTCAGCTCGTGAAAGAACGGATTCTCCGGCTGATCCTCGATCAGGGAGTCTATCTCTCTGAGAGCCGTCGTAAGATCGGCAGATTTCATCGCTGAGATAGACCGGGCATAGCGTGCTGGAGCGGACGTATCGGTCGGCGGATAGTCACGGAAGACACGCGCCGGCGGCTCAAGAAACCCGACCAGTTTGGCTTTCATCATGTCAAATTGTTCCACCACACGGGGGTCTTCCGGCTTATCGGCCAGACCTGATTCCTCGGCCAGGGCTCGGGTCGTCCGAACCCGTTGTGACGACAAGGGGTGAGACCGAAAATACGGGTAGCGACGGGATTCGGAGAGCACTTCCTGATAGCGGAATTTTTCGAAGAACTCGACGATACCCATCGGGGACTGGTCCAGTGCGACCAGATACTGCACGCCCTGCGTGTCGGCCATGGCTTCTTCGGCGCGGGTGTGCACGAAGAAGTTTAGGGCCGCGAACTGTTGGGAACTCGCGATTAGCGCGGCCCCGGCATCGGGGGCTCCGGCAGCGATTGCGAGGACCCCGAGACCAATCGAGATCAAAGCTGGCCGCGAAGCAACGCTCGCCGCGCGAGACCGTGTGACCGTGTGTCCGCAAGCAATATGACAGGTCTCGTGAGCGATAACGCCTTTGACCTGTCGGGCATTGTCGGACGCCATGATCAGGCCGGTGTGAAGGTGAATGCGTTGTCCGCCCGCGACGAAAGCGTTGAGGCTCGGATCGTTGATAATATAGAGCCCGACATCATTTGGCTGCAATCCGGCGACTTCCAGGATTGGGTCAGTCCATTCCCGCAAAGTCTGCTCGATCTCAGCGTCGCGAATGAGACTTTGACTGGCACCAGGCAAGGCCGCAGCAAGCCAGATGAAGCTCGCAGAAAGGACAGTCAGAATCAGTCTGAGCATAGGGTCATTCCTTGTTTCAGCATTAGGCTAAGCAATTGATTGTGGCTTGGCGAGGGCAAGATCTGCATCATGACGGAAATGTCAGAGTGGCTTGTCGCTGAAATCAAAGACGAAATCCGGGTTGAGAGAGGCTCGAACCGTCTCTCCCGCAGCCAATGCACGCCCCGGTTGGCATGCTGCAACAATTGTTGCGGTTTCGGACAGTTTGAGGTCGAGTTGCGTGGTTGGCCCTGCCAGCCGGGTGCGGGTGACGGTACACGCCACGCCCTCGCCAATGCGAATGGCTTCGGGGCGATAGTGCAGCGTTTCGGATCCTGTGCCGAGCTGTGCTCTCCAGGCATCCGGCAAGGACGAGGCTGCTATCTCATGCAGCGGGCCGAGCGCACGTGCGACCGCTATGCTATTGGGTGAACGGTAAATCGTCTCAGGCGTGTCAGACTGAAGAATCCGCCCTTCATGGATGACGGCTATCTGATCGGAATGGACCAGCGCTTCCGCCGCATCATGAGTGACGAGCAAAGCTGGGATCTCGGCGGCGCGCACCGCTTCCAAAGCTGCGGCGCGAGCTTGGTCGCGCATGGCTGGGTCAAGTCCGGAGAACGGCTCATCGAGCAGGATCGCAACAGGTTTCGGGGCGAGCGCGCGGGCGATCGCGGTACGTTGCTGTTCGCCGCCAGACAATTGATGGGGATAGGCGTCACGGCGATGGGCAAGGCCGAGCCTTTCGATCCAGATGTCTGCCTGGATAACTCGGTCCGGTTTCGGCAAGTGATGCAAACCGAACATCACATTGCCCAGCACAGACAAGTGCGGAAACAGCGCGAAATCCTGAAACACCAGCCCGATGCGGCGCTTTTCAATCGGGATAAAGGTATGAGGTCCGGACAGTATCTCTTCGCCCGATCGGACGGTTCCGGCGTCCGGCGTTTCCATCCCGGCGAGCATGCGCAGCAGCGTGGTCTTTCCCGACCCAGACGGACCAATCAGCGCGGTCACTTGTCCTGAATTGATTGTCAAATCAGCCCGGTCGACAACTGTGCGTCCTGAGAAAGAACGGCTGAGGCCTTGCGCGGTGAGGGAAGGATTTTGCGACATGAGCTCTACGTCCTTTCTGTCCGGCTGAGGCGCCAGGACAGCAAAATAACAGGGATCAATCCGGCAAGCACAATCAGAAGCGAGGGCAGGGTCGCCTGAGGCAATCTTTCATCTGTGGCATAGGCATGCGCCTGAACCGCGAGCGTATCCCATCCAAACGGTCGAAGCATCAGCGTTGCGGGGAGCTCTTTGAGGATTTCAACGAATAGAATAAGACCCGCCGCGATCGCGCCAGGGGCCAACAAAGGGAGGTCGACACGGAAGAATTGGCGGACCCCGCGAACGCCGAGGCTCCGCGTCGCGTCATCCAGGCTTTTCGGGAGCCGATCGAGGGTTGATTGCAGGGGTTCGACACCCGCCGAAGTGAACCGACTCACATAGATCCAGAGCAAGAAGCCAATCGCGATCGTACCTGACAAGGCCTGACCAGAAACCTTCAGGAGATAGAGTGCCCCAAGGCCAAGTACGACGCCGGGCGCGGCATATCCCGCGGCAGCCGCGATGCGTGCCCCAAAGCGAAGTGCGCCGTTCCGTTTCGTGGCAAGCGTGAAAACCAGGGCGGCGATGAAGGCAGCAATTGTTCCCATCGCGCCGAGCAGGAGCGTGGTGCGCAATAACGGCCAGAGGTCTTGCGTCACCGCGCGGGTTTCGACGGCCAGCCAAATCAAACGCAGGACCGGTGCTGCGAAACACAGCAAGAGAATTATACCGCAGACAAGGCTTGCAGACGCTCCCCAAACCGGACGCAGAGGCACCCGCCGCGGCGTGAGCCAGCGCTTGCTGGTTTGCTGACTGCCGCGCTGCCCCTGAAACAGCCGAGCAGCGATAAGGAAGGCGCTCGCAATAAAGATCAACGCGAGCGCGAGGCGCGCGGCTGTATCAGGCTGGCCAAAGGACATCCAGGATCTGACAATTCCAACCCCCAACGTCTGAACGCCGAGAAAGTCTGCTGCGCCATAGTCGGCGGCAGCTTCCATCAGGGCGAGCGACACGCCGCCGAGTATGGTTGGCAACGCGACGGGCAAGCCGACTTTCCAGAAAAGCCCGAGCGGCTGGGTGCCGAGACTGCGAGCGGCCTCCAGCGTGGCGAGGGATTGCATCGTGAAGGCCGCACGCGCGGTGATGTAGACATAGGGAAACAGCGTCGAGGCAAGGACGAAGGCAAGACCTGGTGCGCTGAACAGATTGGGGAACCAATAATCTCGCGCCGACCATCCAGTCATCTCCCGGATCGATGATTGTAGCGGTCCCGCCACCCCCATCAGGTCGGCCCAGGCATAGGCCATGACATAGCCCGGCATAGCGAGCGGCAGGATCAGAGCCCAATTGAAAAAGCTGCGGCCCGGAAACTCATACAGGCTGGTCAACCACGCGGCAGGAACTGCAATTCCGAACATGATAATAGCTGACAGTGCGAGGACGATCAGCGTGGTCAGCGTATACGGGACCAGCCTGTTATTGAGAATGTGATCCCAGGTCTCGCCGCCGCCTGCGGTCAGCCCAGTCCAGATGGCCACCAGAACGGGTAATCCCACCAACCCGATAATCAGGGCTGGTGGGATCACTCGTGGAGATAGCGTAAATCGCGGCATCCGGGCCACTCTTGGTCGGCGCGGCTCTAGTTCCAGCCCGCCAGGTCGAACAGACGTTGCGCTTCGGCCTGGTTTTCACCGTAGATGTCGAGACTTGTGTCTGACGCTGTGAATTCCGGTACGTTCTCAACGCCGTCTGGCAGCGCTGATCCGTCGAGCAACGGCAATTCCTTCGTGTCGCGTGTCAGATAGGATTGCCCGGTTTCTGTCAGCAGGAAGGCGATGAATTCTTCTGCCAGCGCGACATCATCAGCGGTGGCGGAGATAGCCGCGCCCGTGATGTTCACGTGCGAGCCTGAGCCTTCGGAGAACTCGGGCACCAGGAACGTCGTCGAGGTTGCAACATTGCGATCGGCCTCTTTTTCGCTGGCACCAAGGCGGACCCAGTAATAGTGATTCACGATGGCGATTGAACATTCGCCTGCGGCAATCGCACGGATCTGATCGGTGTCGCCGCCTTGTGGGTTTCGAGCCATGTTCCCGACAATAGCTGTCGCCCAGGCTTGCGCATCGTCAGCGCCGTAGCGGTGAATGATTTCACTCATCAGCGAGAGATTGTAGATATTGGATGATGAGCGCACACAAATCTCGCCGGATTTGACGTCCTCGGCCAGCATGTCCCATGTGGCGAGCTCCTCAGCTGACCAACGGGCGGGGTCATAGGCAATTCCGCGCAGGCGGCGCGCAAGTCCATACCAATGTCCCTGGCTCTGTCGATAGTTTTGAGGAACGATTGCGCTGAGGTCTTCGCTGGCCACGGCTTGCGTCAATCCGGCATCCTGAAAGCGCCAAAGGCTGCCTGCGTCCGCCGTGATGATCACATCGGCGGGACTTTGATCACCTTCCGCCTTCATGGTTTCAATAAGCTGGTCCGCTTTCGACTCGCGAACGTCCAGTTTGACGCCCGCCTGTTCTTCAAACATCGCATAGAGCGCTTTGTCAGAATCATAGTGACGCGCACTGTAAAGCGTGAGCGTTCGCTGTGGCTCCTCGGCTGTTGCCGTGTCTGCAGGTTCGGACGGATTTGAGCACGCTGTGACCGCTCCAACGAGCAGGCTCAGGCCAACGATCATGTGAGTTCGATAAGTCATGCGTGCCTTCTGTCACACTTGAGAAGCGTTCGCAACTAGGTATTTTTACGCCCTTACTCGCTCAGTTGGCGCGTGGATTGCATAGACTCGCCTTATTGGGGAACATCCTTGAGCGGCGTGTTCTTTTTGGCACTAATTCCCGCTGTGGTGGGACATGTAGAGTATTGGGGGACGCATGAAAGACATCGTACTGGACCTTGGGCCGGTAAATTCGGTTGATGAAACCGCATTTGCGCAAGCCATAGAGAACCTTGCGGAATGGCACAAAAAGACCGGCGGCCAAGGCTGGCGTGATCGCGACGCGCCGGACGTCATGATCAAAACGGTTTGTGATCCGGCCGGAGAATTGCGCAAAGCAGTGATCTTCCAAAAGCAGGAATGGGCCTCAGCCTTTATGGGCTTCTGGTTGGATGAACGCCAAGCCTGATATTCAATCCAGATATGCGATAACGTGATGGCGTGCTGAGGCGAGCCTGCTACAAGGCAGGCATGTCGCGGGCCTCTTCAGATATCCAATCCATTGCCGTCATCGGTGCCGGGATTATCGGTCTGGCCTCAGCGCTGGAACTTGCCGATCGAGGTGTCCGTGTCACCCTTTATGAGAAACAATGGCCACCGCGGGGTGCGAGTTGGGCCGCTGCGGGCATGCTGGCGCCAGCCTTTGAAGCGGCCGCTGCGCCTGGAACCCACCCACGCCTTTTCGAGCTTTGCGACAAGAGTGCGAGGCTTTGGTCGGATTGGGCTTCTCGGTTGGAGACGCGGTCGGGTCGATCCGCCGGTTACTTCCCGGGTCCGTCACTGGCAATTGCCCACACGGAAGAACAAGCGGCATTGCTGCGCGCTGTATCGAACAAGCTGTCTGATCATGACCTCGCCCCACAGGATTGCCTGAGCCGCTTGGAGGACGTGGAACCCTCTATTGAGGCACCGGCGCGCGGCGCTTTGCTTTTGCCGAGCGATGGTCAGGCCGACAACCGCGCCACCTTGAAGGCGCTCGTGGCCTGCGCCGAGGCGCATGAAGGCATAAACATCCAAAAGCGTGAGGCGTCGATCCGCGAAACATCCCGCGGTATTGATCATGCCGGACATGATGCGACTTTGATCACAGCGGGTTGGCGCTCTGCTAAAGTAGCCTTCAATCAGGGTGAAGGGGCGAGTGACGTTTCCGCTCTGGACCCTGTATTCGATCATATCGTCGCCTTCGGTGGTCAGATGCTAGCGGTTGCTCCGGTCAAGCATGGTCCGCGCCTGACGGTGAGATGTGGTCATATCTATATCGTGCCCAAGGCGGACCGGATCATCATCGGCGCGACAACGGAGCCAGGTCGGACCAGCTTGGAGCCTGAGCCGTCGACCATTGCATCTCTCCATCGGGCCGCCGCAGAAATCTGTCCGGCGCTCGCAAATGCGGAGATCTTAGAAGCCTGGGCGGGTATAAGACCTGGAACGAAAAATCATGCGCCCATTCTTGGCGAGACCTCCACACCAAGATTGTTCGTGGCGGCAGGTCATTTTCGCAATGGGATATTGCTCGCACCGCTCACCGCAAAAATCATGGCCGACTTGATTATTGACCAAAATAGTTCGGCGCTCGCCCGCGCGTTTTCTCCTCAGGCGCGTTACGCCGAGCAGCTGTGACGCCTCGTCAGAGTGGACGACCTTTTCAATGCAGCATAAATGATCCGCGACAGGAGATTTTGCATGCACACGATTGGCCCGCTCAGCGAAGATCAACTCGCGATTCAGGATGGCGTC
>JANSXJ010000560.1 GCA_024743015.1 Hyphomonas sp.
AACAATTCTTCGATACGCGGCGCAATGATCGAGGTCAGCTCGCCGCGGGTCATGCGACCCGCTTTCAGACGTCCATCATCGCCAAGCCGCGGCGCTTCGATACGCTCCGCCATGCCAGGGCCTTCCGTATCAGCGGTTCCATGCAGCGTCTTCAAGCGCTCGGCCGCTGCGAAGGTTGTGCCTATGCCTTGCGCGATATCACCGGTCACGCGGGCCCCGCCGACTTTGACGAGATCGAGCCAGGCGGGGGCACCATTCATAAAGACCGATACAGAGGTCACGCCGCCGCCAAAGTCGATGCAGACCGCGCCATTCTCGATTTCGTCATCAATCAGAGTACCAGAGCCGCTCGCCAACGCAGACGGAACGATGCGTTCCACACCCAGGTGCGCGCGCTGCACGCACTCTTTCAGGTTCTTTACCAGAGACTTCGGCGCGGTCACCACGTTCAGCAGCACGCGCACACGGTCGCCAATCATGCCGACCGGATCGCGAATGTCATCCTGATCGTCAACGCCGTACATAACCGGATAAGCGCCAAGCAGCTCGCGCTCTTTCGGGACGATCTTGCCGAGGGCCTGCGCCCAGACTTTCTGCACGTCGCGGCTGGAGATTTCGCGCTGGCCGAGTTCGATTTCGGCCTCGGCGAGCTGGCTATCCACTTTCGGACCGGTAATCCCCAGGATTACGCGATCGATCCGCTCGCCGGCTTCGCGCTCGGCATCTTCAACAGCGAGACGGATGGAGCGTTCCAGCGCCTCAATATCGCTGATGGAGCCACCAGTGAAGCCGCGGCTCTGTTGGCGACCGCCGCCCATGAAGGCGAATCCGGCCCGGCTGCCGGGATCCACGCGACCAATCAGACAGGCAATTTTCGAGCACCCGATGTCCAGCGCAGCGACCACTGTACCGGCTTTGCCAACCTGTCTTGGTTTCAGTCTTTGCGTGTTCGTTGCCATCAGGCAGCCCCTCCCATCTCTTCTCCGACCGGTGTCAGAAACACCCGTCCCGTGACGCGCAGATCAATCTCTCTGAGCGGACGGCGCGTCAGCTCCCCAGCTTCGTCCAGGCGCGCAAAACTCAGTACGCTTGGTGTAATATTCTCGTCGTTCGGCAGCTTCACCAGGGCCCCTGATTTGAGCACCAGATCCCAGCGTCGTCCGGCGACGCGGCGCGCGTGGTCGATTTCCTGGCGCAGGCCTGGCATGACCAGCAGCGCCTTGTCCAGGGCCGGCGCCGCAGCGGGACCGCCGAGCCCGACAGTCTTGATCAGATCAGCGTGATCCTGCGGGCGGGCTTTCGGCATGAGCTGGCCCATATTGTCGACGACGGTCCAGGTCTGGCCGTCATTCCAGAGCGCCATCGGCTCTGCCGCATCGGCATAGATCATGACCGTATCCGGCCACAGGCGGAACACGCGTACATTGGTGACCAGGCGGGTTTCTTCGACGCGGCGCTGGATCAGGTGCGGGTCGGCGCGGAACATGTTCTCACCGGGCTCAACCATGGCCGAGGCCTTGATCTGGCGCGCCACAGCGGGAACGTGCTCAAGCCCGATCACTTCGACGGTATCAACCGACAGGCCAACGGAACGCGAAACCCCGTCCATGGCGCTGCCCCAACGCTGGCCCATTTGAGAGAGGGAGCCGCCGAGCATAGCTGCGCCCGCCACGATCATGGCGACGACCATGACGAGGCCGAAAATCA
>JANSXJ010000491.1 GCA_024743015.1 Hyphomonas sp.
CTGCGCAGCTCGCCCATGCCGAGCGATCCCAGTCGTTTCGACAGGCTGGCGCCATCCGCACCAACAAGCAGTGGCGTGTGGGCCATCGCCGGCGCTGTGCCGCCCAGCGCTTTGAAAATCTCGATCTGAGCGCCGGAATTGGTCACGTGATCTTCTCCGCGCACCACATGCGTGATGCCCGCCTCGATATCGTCGACACAGCTCGGAAGTGTGTAAAGGTAAGAGCCGTCAGCGCGGATCAGGACCGGATCGGACAGGGAACTGGTATCAATCGCCTGCTCTCCGCGCACCAGATCGGTCCAGACGATCCGCTCCCCGCTCAACTTGAAGCGCCAATGCGGTTTACGGCCTTCGGCTTCGTACGCGGCTTTTTCCGCGTCGGTCAGGTTCAGGCCGGCGCGATTATAGACAGGCGGCTTGCCACGCGCCCGCTGAAGCTTTCGCTGGCGATCAAGCTCGTCTGCAGTTTCGTAGCACGCATAGAGCAGGCCCATTTCGCGCAACTTGTCAGCGGCGGCGTCATATTGATCAAAGCGCTCAGATTGTTTGAACGTCTTGTCCCAGGTCAGTCCGAGCCAGGTCAGGTCATCGCGAATGCCCTGTTCATATTCCGCGGTCGAGCGCTCGGTGTCGGTATCGTCTATGCGCAGTATGAACGTGCCACCCTGGCCTTTGGTGAAGAGCCAGTTGATCAGCGCGGTGCGGACGTTTCCGACATGCAGTTTCCCGGTCGGAGAGGGAGCAAAACGGACGACAGGTTGGGTCATGGCAGAGCCTTAGTGAATTCAGAGCGCTCCTTCCACACGAAAACGCCCCAAAAGCCAAGTCATTGCCGCCACATTTGACAGAAACAGTCGAGTCCCGGCAGAGCCTGAACTGGCGAATGGGAGAGAGCAATGATCCGATTGACCGCAAGCGTATTGGCCACAAGCCTGGTATTGACGGCGTGCAACCCGTCAGACCCTGCTCCGGCAGAGACCGATACGATCGCTCCCGATACAGCCCCGGATGCCGCGCCTGAAACGGAAACGGAAACCGATCTTACCGAAATTCTGTCCGAACCGGATGATATTGAGACCATCGGCTATCCGGACGGCTGGGAAATGCAGCTCTATTGGTCCGGCGAGTACCCAAATGGATTCGCCGTGACCCAGGAAGGAACCACTGTGATGGGGCATGAAACCATCACGTTCGGCGAGTATCCGCCCATCTATTGCGGCTTGCCCCACAAAGCGACGTACAGTCCGTGGAATGTCGACCGTATGATCAGCGATGAACTGATATTCGTATCCATGACCTATCCAACCACGTTCACGATCAATGAAGATGTCAGTCTTGAAGTGTTTGTCGGGGATGGCGTCGAGCAGCTGGACCTGAAGGCGGGTGAGACGCTGACCTACAAGTCCTATGTCGCAGAAGGGTTTTTCATCGCCGAAAAAGACGGCGTCTCCTACGAGATGAATGAAGCCGCCCTGCCCCAAAGTACCGAGTTCGAGCAAGGTCCTGAAGATGAGGAATGGGTACAGGTCACCTGCGCCGATGCTGACAAGACGCGCGCCTGGGTGCGCTATGACCAGGCTTTGCAAGCGCCGGGCGTCGAGCCCTATGAATATACCGGGTTCGGAGAGGCGGCGGATCTGCCCTGAGCCCGGTTCTCCCTGCGCAAAAGATTTCCATGTTGGTTAGAATGGTCTATCTCGCCTGAAACGGGATAGAGGAGCCCCCCCATGAGCGACGTTATCGAGACCCCGACAGCAGGCTGGCGCATGAAAGTCGCGATTTTCGCGCTGTGTGCATCGATCTTCACGGTGCTCTGGTTCGCCGTTGCCGCCTTGGGAACGAAGTGGGGGTGGTGGCCCTGGCAAGTGGGTCTCGGGCAAATGACCATCGGCACCGGGCCAAAGATCGCGCTCGCGGCCCTGGCTGTTTCCATTGTCGCGCAAATCATCGCGCTGATTAAGGCTCCTCGCAAACAGGCCTTTATCATTGCTTTGGGCGCAACCCTGATCGCGGCCTTCACAATGTTCAGATTGGCTGGCATGGGCGCCCAGGCAGCGGCTTTGCCACCTTTGCATGACATCCAGACAGACTGGGCCGACCCCATCCCATTCAGCGAAGCATTGATGGCAGCAAGAACTGCAGATGGCGAAACCAATCCCGTCCTCGACGCCCCGACTGTTCCCGACTATGCCGAACAAAGATGGCCAGGCACCGCCGGCCGCCTGGTCTCTGAAATCCAGGAAGAGGCCGAATCCAAGGAAGCTGACAAAGGCACGGTCTATCCAAAGATGGAAACCACCTATTTTGACGGATCACCGTCCGAGGTCGCTGCGGTGGCTGAACAGATCATGCGCAAAAAGGGCTGGGACCTGGTCTCCCCTCTGCCGGAAAACCCAGCTGCTGACAGCGAAATCCAG
>JANSXJ010000496.1 GCA_024743015.1 Hyphomonas sp.
AGTTTGTTGAGATTGGTCACATACGCATTGTGGTGCTTGCCGTGGTGGAAATTCAGCGTTTCTTCTGAAATATGCGGGGCAAGGCCGTCGCGGCCATAAGGGAGTTCGGGAAGGTCAAAAGCCATGTCATTGGTCTCCATGCAGAATTTATCGCTGTTCGTGCTCAGCGCTTGCCACAGATATGGGTTCGATGACCAGTCCTGCCAGTGATTCTTTGTCAGATATTTGGGAACGCCTCGATTCTCGCGTGAAACGCGTGGACGAAGAGCGTTGGCTTTCCAGTCGATATGCGCCCCTTTCCGAGAGACGCACATTGGTCGTGCTTTACGCTTTTTACTATGAGCTGGCGCGTGTGCGCGTGTCTGTTAGCGATCCGATCATGGGACAGATTCGCTTTCAGTGGTGGCGCGATGCTTTGTCAGAGCTCGCACAGGGTGAGCGAAGGCAACATGATGTCGTCACGGCGCTCGCCGCCGAGATTGAGGCGGAACGTCTCAGCCCGGACCGCTTGCAGGCTTTGGTCGCACAGTTTGAAGCCGCGTTCATCGCCTCGGACCGGACCCAGGAGCCCGAGGGCGAGTTGGCCGAACTGGCCGTCGCGATTTGTTCTTCATCTGAGGAAGAAACCGCGTTCGACCATGGTATCGCCGCCCAATGGGCCAGCCTCCGGCGCGGGGAAGAGATCGCTAAACCACTTCCTCGTCTGCGCGTTGCATCACGCGTGCGGCCAGCGTTGGCGCACTTTCGCTTGCGCTTTCTCTGGAGGCGCGGCGGTAAAATTGGGCGGCTACAGACGCGTCTTGCGATCCTGATGGCGGTTCTGACCGGAGGGGTCTGATGGGGAGCGACAAAATGGTGAACAGTGTTCACTTTTTGGTATGGATCGCTAAATATACCCGCAGATACATAGCGACGAGGCCTCCCATGTTCCGCAAATCTGCATTGATTTCACTCTCTGCGTTGCTCCTGGCGATGCCGGGACATTCGGAAACACTTCAGCAAGCGCTTGATCAGGCGTTTCAAACGAATCCGGCCCTCGCGGCGCAACGCGCAGATGTCGGTGTGGCGCGTGAACAGCTCAACCAAGCGCGCGGCGCACGGGCTCCGACGGTCGATCTGTCAGGCTCGACAACGTTTGAATCACTCGACAGCAATCAGCCAATCGCCTTCAATACAGGCGAAAACACACTTGCCTCAGCGCAATTACGGGCGACGCTGCCGGTCTATACAGGTGGGCAGATCAATGCCGGGATTGCACAGGCCAAGGCGGGTATTCTGGCTGCTGACGCTCAATATGATGGCGTGGCCCAGGACCTGATCCTCAATGTGGTTACAGCCTATGTCGACGTGATCCGCGACCGCGAAGCCATCCGCATTCGCGCGAATTCCGTTGCTCTGCTCGAAGAACAATTGCGAGCCGCGACAGACCGCTTTGAGGTCGGCTTTGCGACCCGCACAGACGTCAAACAAGCTGAAGCCCGCTTGCAGGGCGCACGCGCGTCACTCGCAGGCGCTGAGGCGCAACTGGAAGCGTCACTGTCCATTTACGAGCTCTTCGTGGGCCAACCCGCCGGCGACCTGGTGCCGGTTCCAGACGCGCCTGCTTTACCGGACAGTTTCGAAACATCCCTGCAATCGGCCTTAACGGATAACCCTGACCTGAAGGCGCTTCGTGAAGCTGAACGTGCGGCAGAGCAGGGCGTTAAGTCAGCTCAGGGCGCAGGGCGTCCAAGTATTTCCATTGTTGGTTCTGCAAGCGTGCAGGAGACCTTTGACCAGGAAGCGACCGCGATTTCCCCGACCATGGGGATCATCACTCTGCCGCCAGACAATTACCGAGACACACAGCTTCGCTTGCTCGCGCAGGGCACGGTTCCTCTATTCCAGGGGGGCATCCTGCGCAGCCGCGTCCGAGCGGCCCGCCTCGAACGAGAGCAGGCCCGTCTGCAAACAATCAATGCCGAACGGCAGATCACCGCCAGTGTCGCGCAGGCGTGGTACGCCAACATTGCCGCCGAGCAGGCAATCATTGCATCCGAGCGCCAGGTCGAAGCAGCCGAGATCGCCTATGAAGGCGCTCAGGAAGAGCTGAGCGTCGGAACCCGTACCACGCTGGACGTGCTGGATCAGGAGCAGCAATTGCTTGAGGCGCGCCTTGGCCTGATCAATGCCCGCCGCGACGCCTATGTGGCCACCCACCAACTGTTCCGCGCGATGGGAAAACTGGCTCTGTAGAGACCGGTTAGGCGCCGAGCGCGGCCTGTGTTAAATTTGAGTCGTAATTGCTTGTTAACCGAGCTGCAGTAGCCGGTTAATAGAAAACGAATCAATGGGAACGGCTATGGCGGAGCAAGCGCAAAAAGAACCGACCATGGAAGAGATTCTTTCTTCCAT
>JANSXJ010000243.1 GCA_024743015.1 Hyphomonas sp.
CGCGACGAAAGTACCGAAACCGGCAATTGCCACAGAGTCACGGCTTTTGACCGCGCCTGCGATTGAATCAAAGACAGCGTCCACAGCGCGTCCGGCTTCGGCCTGAGACATGTCTGCTGCGTCTGCAACTGCTTTGGTCAGTTCACCCTTGTTCATTGGGCTCTCCCTTAGTTCAACGGCCCTAGTTGCCGTTGAGGGCATTGTTCATGATTCGAATGGGTCGTGAATCCCGTAAACCCAATAAATACGGGCGATTCAGGGTTATTTTGCCAGAATCCACCCTTCTTCGTCGATTATTTTGTGAATTTCTCCATCAGAAATTGAATCCGGGAGATCGAAGGCGCCACCGAGGATTCCGGCCGAATCGAGCGATTCGAAGTGATTTGAGAGCATTCTGACCTGCGCCAGGTCCAGGATTTCCCCGGTTTTAGGCGATACGGAGAGCGTGCTCGGATAGATTTCGGCGAGAATGCAGGACGTATTTTCCAGGCGTTTTGCGGTCAGGTCTCCAAACCCTGTTTCAAATGGCCAGACGCGGGCATCGGGCAGATGCTCGCGCAAATGGGCGGCCGTGGCGATTCCCAGCAGCGACTGTGACCCGACTGCACCTGCGCCGAGAAGCTGCCAGACGGTTTTCGGGTTTGCTTGGAATTCTGACTTGATCCAGCCTTCCGCGAGCCGATGCTCGGGAAGAGACCCCAATGCCGAGAAGTCGCCTTTCCGGGCGGCGAGTGTTGGAGCCTCCTTCGAAGCGGGCACCCCCCAGAATGGATGTGCGGTGCCCGTCATTGATCCGTTCATCGACGCTGCGAGCGCGAACCGATCGTTCGAATTATCCTCTGCTTCAACAACATGTCGTGCCAGAAAATCATGCATCGCGCGCCAGGGAGGCGTGGTTTCGATATCGAGCCCGAGCGCCTTCGCCGTCCCTGCGGGATAACCCATCGCGAAGTCGAACCCGATCAGAATGCGCCGTCCCCGCGCAATCAGGTCAATCGCCGCCTCAAGGATAAGCTGGCGGGCTTCCAGCCGCGTCGTCGGATTGAACGAGCTCGACGTCAGGCTCCCGCTAGCACCTCTTTCAAGCACGCAAATCCAGATCGAATTCGCGCCGGACACCGGTCGCGCCGCCGCGCTCCAATCAACGATAATGTAGGCATCAAACAGAGGCGCCATGATCTAGAAAGTAACGCCGGCAAGAGGCTCCAGGCGTTTGCAGATCGCGTCGGTCTTGGCGTGTTCTGCTACGATTGCGTTGAGGGCTGTTTCGAGCGTTTCGCGCAAGGCGGTGAGATCTTCCTCGATGGATTGGCGTTTCGCATCGCTCAGCGCATCGCCGTGCTTGAGCTCTTTCTCCAGCGCGGCAATCTCGCGGGAGTTCTCATTCAATGCCACCAGCGGGACCATCTCGGTGAGAAAATGCAGATGAATATCCTGTCGCAACTGCATGTCGCGCAGTTCGAACAAGCGCTCGCGATTGCGCTCATAGATTGCAGCCTCGTTGAGCGCGGTTCGAAACAGGCGCAGCGTGACATCGCCCCAGCGCTCACCGATCGCCATTGAAGCGATCGCGCGGTCAATGATGCGATCGACTGTGGCAAGGATTTCGCCGAAGAAACGCGCGGCATCGCGCTCTTTTCGCTTCTGGCCGAGCCGGTCCTGAACCAGCTCGGCCACCATAGCACCTCCGGTCGCCAGAACAGCGCCGACAATCACCGCCAACAATGTGTCGAGATTGTCGATATAGTCAAAAACAGACTGGCGCATGGGCGACCGGCTTTCTCAGACGCTCAGGCTAGCTGAGCTTGACCAGCATCTTGCCGGTATTCTTGCCGGAGAACAGCCCCATGAAGGCGTTGGGGGCGTTCTCGATACCTTCCATGACGGTTTCTTCAAACTTCATCTGTCCGCCCTTGATCCATGTGACCATGTCGCGCTGGAAGTCGGGCAGCATGTCTGCATGGGTTGAGACAATAAAGCCGCGGATCTGAAGCTGCTTACCAACAATCTGGATGACATTGTTCGGGCCGGGGCGTGGCTCTGTGTCATTATATTGAGAAATCATGCCGCAAATGGCCATGCGCGCGAACGGACGAGCGCACTCAATCGCCGCCTGGAAATGGTCACCGCCGACATTGTCAAAATAGACGTCGATACCCTTTGGTGCTGCTGACTGAAGCGCGGCGAGCAGGCCTGCATAGTCACCTGCGGCGCGGTAGTCGATGCACTCATCTGCGCCAAGGGATCTGACCAGGTCGCACTTTTCTGTGCCGCCTGCTGAACCGATAACCGTACAGCCCTTGATCTTGGCGATCTGAACCACGGCGGAACCCACTGCGCCTGCAGCGCCAGACACGAAGACGACGTCGCCTTCTTTGAGCTCCGCAACGCGTAGGATACCAGCATAGGCCGTGAGGCCCGGCATACCGACAATGCCGAGGAATGCACTGTCCGGGAGGCCAGTGTCGCCCGGCAGCTTCTGCGCCATGACGGCTTCAGGCGCCGCCGTCCATGCTTCGCGCCAGCCCGCCATGGATTGCACGAGGTCGCCTTCGGCATAATCGGGGTGATTGGATGCGGTGACGCGACCAACGGCTCCGCCTTGCAGCACTTCACCGATCTGGAATGGCGGCACATAGCTCTCGCGGTCATACATCCGGCCGCGCATGTATGGATCAACCGACATCCAGGAATTGCGGACCTGAATCTGGCCAGCGCCGGGTTCGGGGACATCGTTCGAAACCATGCCGAAATCATCAGCTTGTGGTTCACCTACCGGACGCTTCGCGAGGGTCCAGTCTTTTGACGTAATTGTAGGCATTGGGCAGTCCTTCTCTGTTCTTAGCGCTCATATTTGGTCGCTTCCGCGTGGGAAGCAAAGGGGGAGCTTGTAAGAATCCGCAATGCGTTTTGATGGCGACAGCCGACATGTTCAGTTGCGCGCCCGGCCTGCAAAATGCGAAGAGCGGCTCCAGAGTGGAGTGGACCCATGGCAAATTTGAAGACCGGCCTTGTCGGCGCGGGTGTCTTTGGCGGCTATCACGCTGGCAAGATTGCAGCGTCTGATCGTACAGACTTCGTCGGCGTGTTTGATCCCGATCAGACCAGAAGCGCCGCGCTCGCGGAAAAGCATGACGTACCTGCGTTTTCTGATCAGGCGACGCTGTTTGTCGCCTGCGATGCTGTGATTGTCGCGTGTCCCGCTATCTATCACGAAGCGGTGGTACGTAGCGCCCTGGAAGCCGGTTGCCACGTCATGGTTGAGAAACCCCTCGCATTGACAGGTCATGCCGCGGATATGCTCGCCAGTCTGGCAGAAGAGCAAAACCTGGTTCTGCAGGTCGGGCATCAGGAACGGTTCGTCATGGAGGCGATGGGCCTGTTTGATATTCCAGAATCTCCGATCCGCATCGAAGCCTGGCGCATGGGACCGCCCGCGCCGGATGGCCGTGCTGGAGATGTTTCAGTCATTTGGGACCTTATGACCCACGATCTGGACCTGGTTGGCAAGCTGATGGGCCCCGCATTAAGCGTCGAGGCCACCGGGCGTAGCGCACATACAGACCATATCGACGAGTCCACGGCGCAGCTTTCTTTCGCAGTCGGAAGCGCTGAAGTGACCGCCAGCCGATGCCATAGCGAGCGCGACCGGCGTATGCTCCTGGCCTATCCGTCTGGCACGCTCGCCATCAATTTCCTCACGCGTGAGATTGAAAACACGACGCCTTTCCAAATCAAGCTGGACGTGTCCGAAACGCTGCCCGATCCGCTCGGTGCCGCTGATGAGGCCTTCTTTGCGGCAGCGCTTGGTGAGCGCGCCTGCGCGGTTCCCGGTCGCGAGGCCGCGCTCGCTGTCCATATGGCCGAACAGGCCGAAATTTCCGCCCTTCACACGATTGGAGCCTAAACCATGGCCTATGCCCCTTCAGAATCCGCTGCACTGCTCGATTTGCCGGAAGACGCTCCGATCCAGTTGTTCGATCTGAAAACCCAGCAGGCGTCTATTCGTTCGGCGCTTGAACAGCGCTGGATCGACATTCTCGACCATGGCCGGTTTATCGGTGGCCCGGAAGTCACCGAATGCGAGCAGAAGCTCGCTGAATTTACTGGCGCGGCCGATGTGGTCGCTGTTGGATCGGGAACGCAGGCGCTCGTCATGCCGCTCCTGGCCATGGGCATTGCTGAAGGCGACGCGGTGTTTATCCCTGGTTTCACGTACAACGCCACAGCGAACGCGGTTCTGCTGTCAGGTGGATATCCTGTGATCGTCGATATTGATCCGCGCACGTTCAACATGGACCCGGCAGACCTCGCTCGGAAAATTGACGAGGTCAAAGCTGAAGGTCGCCTCACACCGCGGGTTGTCATGCCCGTGGATCTTTATGGCCTGCCAGCTGATTACACCGCGATCCAGGCGGTTGCTGATGCGCATGACCTGCGCGTTATCGCGGATGGCGCACAGGCCTTTGGCGGCAAGGATAATGGCCGCTGGGTGGGCAATATTGCGGAGATTACAGCCACCAGCTTCTATCCGACCAAGACCCTGGGCGGCTATGGCGATGGCGGCGCGATCCTTTGTCAGGACGCTGATTTCGCAGATCGGATGCGATCTATCCGGTGGCACGGAACGGGCGACAATCGCAAGGAGTCCATCCGCGTGGGCATCAATGGTCGCTGTGATTCTATCCAGTGCGCCGTCGTGTCGGAAAAGCTTGATCTGTTTGAAGCCGAACGCGCCCGACGGATTTCTGCTGCCAGGATCTATGATCAGCGCCTTGGAAATGTTGTCAGTCTGCAGGAGGCCCTGGACGGTCAGGAAAATGGATACGGCCTCTATACGGTCCGCGTTCCAAATCGCGATGCAGTTCGCGCGACCCTGTCTGAAAATGGCATCCCGAGCGGGATCTATTATGACATGGCGATCCATCAGATGCCGGCTTTCGCCCATCTCGCCGAAACGGGCAGCTTGCCGGAATGCGAGAAAGCCGCCGCCGAATCCCTGAGCTTACCAATGCATCCTTATCTGTCGGAGGGACAGGTCCACAAGGTCTGCGATGTGCTGATTACGGCGGTTGCGGGCTAGCGCCTAGACCTCTTCAATCAGCTCCGGACCCTGATTGCGCACATTACCAACCGCGGGTGCGACCGCCCAGGCGTGCATCGCGTCGGTTGGGAACGGCTCGTACAAATCCTCGACATCGCGTGACGAGGTATCGAGCCAGCGCTCATAATTTTGTGGGTCCAGGATCACCGGCATCCGTGTGTGCAGACCGGCCATGAGGTCATTCGGTTCTGTGGTCAGGATCGTGAAACTATCAATCTCCGAGCCATCAATCGTTGCGCGGTCCCACAATCCAGCAAAGCAGAACCAGCGCCGGTTTCTCAGCCCGATGGCGAACGGGGTTTTGCTGCCTTTCTGGCCGGTCCATTCGTAAAATCCGCTGGCCGGGACCAGACAGCGTTTATGCCGGAACGCCCCGCGAAAGGTGTTGGATGTGGCGATCGTTTCGCTACGCGCGTTGAACGTGGAGAACTTTTTTTCCTTCAAGGGTTTGCGCCACCAGCTCGGCACGAGCCCCCACATGGCTGGGGCCATGTGTCGTTCGCCAGCCGGGACCGCTTCATCCTCGCCTGCGATCCGGATAATAGGGGCGATTTGGGTTGGGGCGATATTGTAGGCCGGTTCCGGTGGGTCGATGCCGGCATATTCGAA
>JANSXJ010000115.1 GCA_024743015.1 Hyphomonas sp.
ATGTCTGACCAGAAGCCGGAAGCCGGCGAGGTCCGGATGGAGATCGAACATGTCCTCTAGACCTGCGCTGAGCGCGGTCCTGGCAATTGGGCTAGGGCTCTGCGGCAATGCTGCGGCGCAGGTCGAGTCTGAAAGCCTGGGTGATATCAGCGCCTGGGGACAACGTTATCTCTCCGTCGGCGAGCCGGAATTTCCGTCCAATCTTTGGCGGTATTCCGATGATGACACATTGCTGGCCCTGATGCAGTCGGTGCGTACCGCTGACCTGAGTCCTGCCGAGCGCCGATTGCTCCGCCGGGCAGTCCTGTCGCCTGCCACCCGGCCACTGGGGACGAAGGCGGAGGCGCTGCTGGCTGAACGCGCGCGCCTGATGCTGGAACTCGGTGAGGAGCGGGCCGCGGCGGACCTGGTGCCGCAACTTGAGGAAGAAACGCTGGGTCTGGACGCCGAAACGCTGGCGGTGGATCTTGAAATGGCGAGCGGTCAGGAACTTTCGGCCTGTTCAGAGCTTGATGGCCCGGTTCGCGATGGCGGCTACTGGCTGAAGCTCCGTGCCGTTTGCGCGGTCTTGCAGGACAATGTCGCGGGGGCGCAAATCGCAATTGAGGTCGCTGAGTCTCAAGGCGTGATGGACGAATGGACCGTGGCTGCAATCTTCGCGGCAGCAGGCGACGCGCCCAATCCGCCTGAAGCGCGCTATGATAACGGCCTTAACATCGCGCTGTCTGCAAAAGCCGACCTCGACACGGCGAACGTGGAACCCGCAATCGAGCGGCCAGGGCTGGCCGCAGCGATCGCGCGACGCCCGGGTGTTCCGGGAGACCTGCGCGTGCTTTTTGCCGAAGCGGCCAGCGAATTCGCGCTGATCGATGCCTCAGATCGCCGGGATATCCTGCTCTCGCGCCTCGAGGACCCGGAATATGAGCCCGCCGACGCCGTGGAACAAGCATTGAGAGACCTGACGGACCCGCTGACGAGCGACGAAACGCGCTCCGCCAGCGTCGCAGAAGTCTTGTCGAGCGCAGCCAGTGAAGGGGTGGCGCACTATCGCAGCATCGCGGACCTGTTCGCGACCGACCTTGAGCAATTGCCACAAAACGAGGCAACCGCGGCTCATGCCCTGACTTTCGCAAGGGCGGCGCTGATGGCAGGGGAACCAGACCTTTCTCAGACCTGGCTAACGACTTTTCGATCATTCGCATCTGTACCCGCAGATCCGTTCGACCAGGCTGTCTTGAACGCGGCGCAGGCGATTGCGGGCGGCGAAACCTCACCGGCAGCGCTTAGATCGATCGAGAAGCGATTGATCACAACAGCCAGCTCGACCGAGCGAGAAATTCAGGCCGTGAACATTCTGACGCTATGGACCGGTCTCGGCATCCCGGTTTCGCCAATCGGGCGGGATTTCGTTTCGCAAACCACAGACCGGGGCGAAAGGCTTGCACAGGGTCATGTGACGAGCTTGAAAGCCGCGGCCCGAGCTGGCGCGAGAGGTGAAACTGCCCTCATGGTACTCGCCATCTCTCAAGGCGACACAAGCGCGCTCGCCGGTCCTGACATAATCACCTTGCTTGAGGCGCTCATCACAATCGGTGCGGACGATGTTGCCCGCGATTTCGCGCTGGAAACCAGCCGGTTCTGGAAGGATACAGACTGATGAGAATCGCACTTACCGCCCTGACGCTCCTCACGCTTGGCGGTTGCGTCGGCGTCGAAGCCCATCACCATCATGACGATGATGCAGTGCGACCGCCGCCTGGATCCAACCTGACGCTCCGCGGACCCATCACGATCTCGGATGATCTTGAAGTCATCATTTCTGATGTCGTCATTCCTGCCGGGGCCACCGTGCCCCGCCATTACCATCCAGGCGAGGAATTCGTCTATGTCATCGAGGGCTCAGCGGTTCATGTCGAAGCTGGTAAACCCGATCAGGTCCTGAGCGCGGGCGATGCCTATGTCATCCCGCCTGAAGCAGAACATGCTCCGCGCGGTGGACCGGACGGCGCCCGGGCGATCGTGTTTCGGGTCCATAAGACCGGCCTGCCAGAACGTGTAAACATTCGCGACGGTGGTCCCGTGCCGGACGTGCAGTCGTTCGATACAGCTGCACACGCTGACCGCATCACGCACCTGATGGACAATATTCAGTCCCGCGGGGACTATCATTGCCACGCAATGGCGAGCCCTGCCACGATGTGCCACCTGGAGAATGGGCGCGAGCTCTATGCCTTTACCGAGCCGGGGCACAGTGCGCACCCCGCCGCTTTGTTCCGGGGCTTCGTGCTCTCCGATAACGGTACGCCGCAGCTCGAAGAAAGCGGATGGGGCGCCGGTGACGCAGATGCCGCGACGCGGTTCTTCAATTCTGTAACCATGTGGCCGGAGACCAGAGGCGACGAGTAGCGAGGACCGCGAACAGAGCGCGCGCTAGGCCGCAGCCTCGAGCGCTTCTTCAGGTTTCAGATCGCCATCATATAAAGCGCGCCCAAGGATCGACCCGGCAATGGGGCGAGTGCCCTGGTGCGCCCGCAGATCATGAATGTCCTGAACGCTCGCCACGCCTCCACTGGCAATCACCGGTATGGAGACAGCGTCGGCGAGCGCACCCGTAAATCCGACATTCACGCCGGTCTTCATGCCATCGCGAGCAATATCCGTCACAATCAACGCAGCCACGCCGCAGCCTTCAAACGCTTTCGCAAGATCTATTGCAGACATGTCGGACGTCTCGGCCCAGCCCTCGACCGCGACCATGCCATCCTTGGCGTCGATTCCGACGACAATCTGCCCCGGCAAAGCGCGCGCGGCATCTTTGACCAGCTCCGGGTTCCTCAGGGCCGCGGTTCCCAGAATGACCCGCGAAATTCCGGCCTCGAGCCAGGCATCAATGTGCGCGCGCGTGCGGATCCCCCCGCCAAGCTGAACCGGCACATCCGTCGCCTCAAGGATCGCCTTCACCGCCTCCGTGTTGGCGCTTTCGCCTTCGAAGGCCCCGTTGAGGTCGACCACATGCAGGTTTTTGAAACCTGCTGTCTTGAAGCGATTGGCCTGATCGCCCGGATTGGGATTGTAGGACGTCACCTGATCCATTTCGCCGCGCAGCAAGCGGACACACTGGCCATCCTTGAGGTCGATCGCGGGGTAGAGTTGAAAGCTCATGAGGGGTTCCAAAGCACGAAATTGGAGAGGATTTGCAAGCCGACGCGCTGACTCTTTTCCGGGTGGAACTGAGTCGCAAAGATATTATCGCGGGCGACGGCGGCAATAATCGTTTCGCCATACTCAGTCGTCGCAGCCACGTCAGCGTCCGCGGGATTTCGGTACGCGTAGGAGTGCGTGAAATAGACGTGCGGATCATCGCCCAGCCCCGCCAGGACGGGATGATCCTGTTTCAGATCAAGCGCGTTCCACCCCATGTGAGGCACGACAAGTCCACCACCCGGGGCGATACGGTCGATATCGCCCGGCACCCAGTTGAGACCCGGTGTTTCGCCATCCTCGAGCCCCCGTGTCGCCAGCAATTGCTGGCCAACACAAATCCCGAAGAACGGCACTCCCCGATTCAGGACCGCCTCTTCTAGGGCCTCCACCAGGCCATCGCGGGCGCGCAGGTTTTCAGCGCAGTCCGCGAAGTGACCGACACCGGGCAGCACGATCCGGTCCGCCAGAGAAATTGCGGACGGATCCGCGGTGATTCTGATTTCTCGGGTTTTTTTGGCATTGTTCGATGCAACGCGCAGCGCCCGCGCGGCGCTGTGCAGGTTACCGGAGCCATAATCAATGAGGGCGATCATCTTCATGGCTGCGCCCATAACCGAGACTTCGAGCAAGGGAAAGAGGCCAGTCCGCCTTTACAGTGTGCATTGCGCGACGAGAGTCTGGCCATCCCCTTCCTGACGCGGCAATTATAGGTTCAGTAGCTCAAATCAAGTTCCGGAGAACGTTCAAATGTCCCTACCCGAAAAATATCTGCAAATGGTCTCCACCGTGACCGAAGACGGCACGCTGCGAATGGAGCTGGTCGAAAAGGAAATGCCAGACCCGAAACCCGGGCAGATCATTGTTCGCGTCGAAGCCACGCCGATCAATCCGTCAGATCATGGGGTGATGTTCGGATGGTCGAACATGGCGGCTGCTGCCAGCACCGGCTCGGGAAAGGACACGGTGCTGACCGCCCCAGTGCCAGAGCAGGGCATGCGCATGATGAAAGCGCGGATCGGACAAGCGCTTCCGGTTGGAAACGAAGGCGCTGGCACCGTCGTAGCGGCAGGTGAAGGCGATTACGCCCAAAGCCTGCTCGGTCGAACGGTCGCTGTGATGGGGGGCGGCATGTATGGCGAGTATCGTGCTGTCGACGCCATGATGGCGCTGCCTTTGCACGAAGGAAACACCGCGAAGGAAGGCGCTTCCTGTTTCGTCAACCCGCTCACCGCGCTCTGCTTCCTCGAAACGATGCGGATGGAAGGCCACACCGCCATCGTCCACACCGCCGCGGCGTCCAACCTTGGTCAAATGCTCAACCGGATTTGTCAGGCCGACGGCGTTGAGCTGGTCAACATCGTGCGCAAACCCGAGCAGGAAGAGATCCTGCGGGGCCTCGGGGCAAAATATATTGTCAATTCAAGCAAGGACAGCTTCATGTCCGACCTGATCGACGCCATTCATGAAACCGGCGCAACGCTTGGCTTTGACGCAACTGGCGGTGGCAAGCTCGCCTCCGATATCCTGACCGCGATGGAAGGCGCTGCCGCGCGCACGCCTGGCGCTTACAGCATCTATGGCTCCGTCGCTCACAAACAGGTCTATCTCTATGGCGGTCTGGACACATCCCCAACGACCCTCAGCCGCGGCTATGGCATGGCCTGGGGTGTTGGCGGATGGCTTTTGCCAAACTTCCTCGCCAAGGCTGGCCAGGACGTCGCCGTTCGCCTGCGCAAGCGTGTCGCGGACGAGCTCACGACGACATTTGCCAGCCACTATACAGGTGAGCTTTCCCTCTCGGAGGCTTTGCAGGCCGAAAATGTGGCGAAATACAACGCCAAGACGACGGGCCAGAAATATCTGATCTGTCCTCAGAAGGCTATTTAGAGACTACCCTTGGTACTGGCGGGCGCCCCGGCAAGCTTTGCATCCGGGGTGACCGCCATGCGCAAGGCGCGCGCCACCGCCTTGAAGCAGCTCTCGGCAATGTGGTGATTGTTCTCGCCATACAGATTCTCGACGTGGAGGCACATACCGCCATTGCCTGCGAGCGCCTGGAAGAATTCCTTGAACAGCTCGGTATCCATGTCGCCGATCTTGTCGCGATCAAAGCCCACGTTCCAAACGAAGTAAGGGCGCTTGCAGAGATCGATCGCGGCTCGGCTGAGGGTTTCATCCATTGGTAGATAAGCGTGCCCGTAGCGGGTGATCCCAGCAAAATCACCCAGCGCGGACTTGATCGCCTGACCAATGACAATTCCGGTATCCTCAACCGTATGGTGTCCATCAATGTGCAGGTCGCCCTTCGCTTTTACCGTGAGATCGATGAAGGAATGTCGTCCAAGCGCGTCGAGCATATGGTCAAAAAAGCCAATGCCTGTCGCGATATTCGTCTTGCCAGTGCCATCAAGATTCACGGTCACCGTGATATCAGTTTCCTTGGTCTTACGAGAGATTTTAGCGGTTCTGTCGGTCATGCGCGTCCACATAGGCTTTAATCACTCTGTCGACTAGCACAGATCTGTTCACGACTCCCTAAACAATTGTTGCAACAACAGGTTGAGGGTTGAGTCGGGTTAGAAGGCTACTGTGTGACACCGATACGTGCATTAACCAGGTCTGTGGCTAGGGCGAGCTTTTCCAATGTGCTTACATTGGCGGCGATGGCGCTCGGCTTGCTCCTGTCCGGCGTGTTCACGGTCTTCTACTTTTCTCAGTCCTGGAATGCCTATGCTCAGGCCCGTCACGATGGCGGAGTACAGATCTCTCACATGCTCGGCACAGCCTATGCTGACGGTAAAATGCCGGCCATCGAGATGGCCATGGACGGCCCGCTCGCCGGGCGCGCCGTTTTGGAAGATACGCAAGGGCAGGTTATCGCCGGGACGATGGCACCGGACTTCGCCGACAAGGCCACGACGTTTCCGCTAACACATGATGGAGAGACGCTGGGCACGCTGACCTATGCGACCAGCACCAAATATTCACCCCCCATGCCTTACTGGCTTGCGGTTCTGGTTTGTTTCGGGATCTCGGCGATTTCGGCACTGATCATGCGGGCATTTGCGCGTTCGGTTGGCCAGTCCGTCGACCAGGCGACGCAATTGATCAGCAATTACAGTCTCGCAGGTACCGGTCGCCGCCGGGTCACCGACTTCACGTTTTCGGAATTCCGTCAACTCGCGCTTGAAACCACCAAGGCGACCCGCCGCGTTGCAAAAGAGCTCGAAAACCTTCGCGCCTCCGCTCGTATCGATGAGCGCACCGGCCTGCTGACAGAGCGCGCCTTCCATGACGAAGTCCGCGACACCATTCAGGGTCTCGCGCCGGGTGGCCATGCCGTTCTCGTAACCATCGAATTTGAACCACAGACGCCAGGCGCAGACGGTGCCAATCTCAGCCTCGCGACCGACGCTCATGCCGAAGTCGCCGACCGGCTCCGCATCTTCGCCTCTCAGTCTGCGGCCAAGCATGGACATTTCCCCGACAATTGGCTGCTCGGCAGCTTGTTCGCTGAGCAGTACGCCTTGCTGATTAAAGAGAATGTCACGCGCGACGAAACTGCCGCCATCATTCGCGAACTGCTGGGAGAGTTCCGGATCCCGCTGCGCTTCAATCAACAGACCCTTCCCGTCTCGCTGCGCGGATCCATCGTGCTGATGCCACAGGATGGTGACAGCCTCAGCCGCGTGATGGACCGTGGCCAGGCGACGATCGAGGACCTGAAACAAAAGTCCCGCACCGGTTTTGCATTCTACTCTCCAAAGCTCGAGCGCCAACGCGACGCCAAGCTGAAACTGGAAGCCGAGCTTCGCCAGGCCGTCGCAGAAGATCGCTTCATCCCGCTCTTCCAGCCCAAGATCGACCTTGAGACGGGCCGCATTTCCGGCACCGAAGCGCTCGCGCGCTGGCAGCTGGAAAACGGTCGCCTCGTATCGCCATCCGTGTTCATTGAGCTGGCAGAAGAGACCGGTTTGATCAGCCAGATTGGCGAACAGATCATGCGAAAAGCTTGCCTGGAAACGGCGAAATGGGCGCAAGAAGGCTTTCGCGTGAACCTGGCGGTGAATGTCTCTCCGCGTCAGTTTGAAAACGACAATCTCGCCGAAACCATACTCGACGCCCTGGCAAAGTCCGGACTTCCACCCCGTCAGTTCGAGATCGAGATCACCGAGAGCCTCGCCATTCAGCAGCCGGAGCGGGTTCGCGCGGTGCTTGAACCCTTGCAGCGCCTCGGCATCAAGCTGGCCATGGATGATTTCGGAACCGGGCACTCAAACCTCGCGGTTCTGACCCAGCTTGATTTCGACGTCTTCAAGATCGATCGACAGTTTCTGACCGGCACCCCTCACGACCCGCAGGCGAACGCCATTGTCGACATGATATTGTCGATGGCCAACTCTCTGGAAATGAAAATTGTCGGCGAGGGAATCGAAACCGAGGCTCAGGCCGAATTCCTGACGAAACGCCAGTGCGATATCGGTCAGGGCTTCCTGTATAGCCCGCCAGTGACCGCGCAGGCTTTCGGAGAAATGCTGAAATCTCAGCCCTTTATGGCGAAACGTCTCAGCGCTTAATCTCAGCTGGCGTGATGTGGGGCTTGCTTTTTCGAGATTCTCGCGCCATTTAGAGTTTTATGATAAACGATAAATCTTCCATCGGCCCGGAATGGCATGGCACAACCATTCTCGCCGTCAGAACCGACACGCAAGTTGCAATGCTCAGCGATGGACAAGTGTCCATGGGCCAGACTGTGATGAAGGGGAACGCGCGAAAAGTACGCCGTATTGGTGGCGGCGATATTCTCGCCGGTTTTGCCGGTGCCACGGCCGATGCCTTCACCCTGTTCGAGCGCCTCGAACAGAAGCTTGAACGCTTCCCAAATCAACTGCAGCGCGCCGCTGTTGAGCTCGCAAAAGAGTGGCGGACCGAAAAGTATCTCCAGAAGCTGGAAGCCCTGTTGATCGTTGCCGACAAGGAGACGACGCTGGTAATCACCGGGTCCGGCGATGTGCTTGAACCGGAATACCCCGTGGTCGCAGTCGGGTCAGGCGGAAATTACGCACTTTCAGCGGCGCGAGCGCTGGTGGACTATGAGAAAGACGCCGAGACGCTCGGGCGAAAGGCCATGGAGATCGCGGCGGACATCTGCGTCTACACCAATGCCCACTTCACGGTGGAGGTGCTCGATGTTTGATCGCTCGGACCTCAGAGCTGCGGTTGGCGCGAACGTGCTGAGCGCGGATCAGGCGTCCCGGCTCGAGGCTTTTCTGCTGTCTCGAAAGGATGACGGCACGGGCAATGAAGTGATCGGACAAGAGAACCTGCGCTTTCTGGCAAACTTCAATGACGTGTTCATCACGCTTGGGCTGGTCATTCTGTTTATCGGAATCTCGACCATGGTCGGGATGATTGCGACACCGGCTCTGCTGGCTGGAAATATTTTCGCTGGCGTCTTGTCGGCAATCTTTGTTGGCGGCGTCGCATGGGCATTGCTCGAATATTTTTGCGGGCGGCGACGGCTATTGCTCCCCAGCATGGCGCTGACGCTTATCTTCACCGGTTTCATGTCGCTCGGCATTACTGCGCTCGTGGCGAACGCCATGGGGATTGGGATCGAGTTTGACGTCCTCGATATCTTCGGAACAACCGGCCGACTTGGGGTTACAGCCTTCCTGGCTGCCGCGGCAGCATCGTCCGCCATCTATTTCCGGTTCCGACTGCCCTTCTCACTGGCGGTCATCGCACTTGGTGTGGCGGGAGCGACTTATGTGTTCCTTGGCTTCTTCGGTAATAGCGCCTGGTTGATCGGCGGTGCCGGGTTCTTCCTGATGGGCATTTGCACCCTCTCAGTCGCGATCTGGTACGATATCAAAGATCCCGAACGGATCAGAAAATCCTCTGACAATGCCTTCTGGCTGCACCTCGCAGCGGCGCCGCAAGTAATCATCGGTGTCAGCACCATGGTCACCGGATCAAATATCTTTGCTGGCTCGACCAGCGGGACGGACAACGCAACACAGGGCCTCACTTTGCTCGGAGTATTGCTTGCAATCGGTCTCGTCTCGCTCGCGCTCAATCGCCGTGCGCTGATTGCTGCAAGCCTGGTGACTTTCATCATCACGCTGAGCTTCGTCCTCAGCCGGGCCGGCCTCGACGCATCGAATATCTTTATCATGGTCACCATTCTGATCGGGACCGGTGTGGTGCTGCTGGGCGCAGGCTGGAAAACAGCTCGCAGAGCGGCGCTTGTAATTTTCCCGAAAGGCGGCACATGGGGTCGGGTATTTCCACCTGAACTGGCCTAAGGGACAATCAATGACCACTCTGACGCCTGCCGAGATCGTCTCGGAGCTTGATCGCCACATTGTCGGACAAACCGATGCCAAGCGCGCCGTTGCGCTTGCCCTGCGCAATCGCTGGCGCCGCAAACAGGCCCCTGAAGGCTTGCGCGAAGAAATCACGCCAAAGAACATCCTGATGATCGGACCAACCGGCGTCGGCAAGACCGAAGTATCCCGGCGTCTTGCCAAGCTCGCTAATGCGCCGTTCTTGAAAGTCGAAGCGACCAAGTTCACCGAGGTCGGCTATGTCGGTCGGGACGTTGAGCAAATCGTCCGCGACCTGGTCGAATCCGCAATCGGCATGCTGCGCGAGCAGAAGCGCAAGACTGTTGAAGAACAGGCCCGCGATACCGCCGAAGAACGCCTGCTCGATGCATTAGTCGGAGCCGACGCACAATCGTCGACCCGCGAAGTCTTTCGCCGCAAACTGCGCGACGGCGAACTGGACGACAAGTCCGTCGACATCGATCTCGCCGAAAGCAGCAATCCGATGCAAACCATGGATTTCCC
>JANSXJ010000136.1 GCA_024743015.1 Hyphomonas sp.
GCAACTTGTCGCCGACGAGCTGGACGCTGACTGGGACAAGGTCACAACCGTTTACCCGACTCCAGGTGAGAACCTCGCTCGCGAGCGGGTGTGGCGAAGCTATTCTACCGGCGGCAGCCAGGGCATTCGAGGTTCTCAGGATTATGTGCGCGAGGGTGCAGCTGCAGCCAAAGCAATGCTGATCGAAGCCGCAGCGAACGCTTGGGATGTGCCCGTTTCTGAGTGTAGTTCGGAAAACAGTATCGTTACACATGGTCCGTCCGGACGAACCACAACTTACGGCGCGGTCGCGGAAGCAGCTTCCAAGCTTGCTCCGCCTCTGGAAGTTGCGGTCAAGGATCCAAGCGAGTGGAAGATTATCGGGGCCGCCAAAAAGCGCCTCGACACGGCGGACAAGCTCAATGGCAAGCAAGTCTATGGCGCCGATATTAGCCTCGAAGATGTGCTCAAGGATACAGCTGCCACGCCTGATAGATTGCTCAGTGCATCCATCCGCCAATCCCCAAAAATCGGAGCCACGGTAGCGTCGTTTGACGCTGCTGCCGTGGCAGGCATGCCGGGCGTGCAGAAGGTTGTCGCTCTGAATGATCCATTCGGTGAGGGGCAAAACGCGGTCGTTGTGATCGCCGACACCTGGTGGCAGGCGAACACGGCGTTGGACGCTCTTCCGATTGAATGGGAAGGCGGCGTAGACTTTTCCACGGAAGCCTTTGAAGCCGAGCTCGATGATGGGCTCACGTCCGATGACGCCTTCGTCGGAAATGGTGGCGGTGATCTGGCGGGTGCGTTTCAAAATGCCGCTCAAATCGTTGAAGCTACCTATAATATGCCGTTTCAGAACCATGCGTGCATGGAGCCCATGAATACAACGGCGCTGTATACAGGTGACCGTTGTGAAGTCTGGTGTCCGACTCAGAACGGCGAGGCAGCGCTTGCAGCGGTTTCTGAAGCGTCGGGACTGCCGATTGAAGACTGTGAAGTCTACAAGATCCATCTCGGCGGCGGATTTGGTCGACGCGGTGCCCCTGACTATGTTCAGCAAGCAGTCATGCTGGCGATGGAAATGCCTGGCACCCCTGTGAAGCTTCTCTGGACGCGCGAAGAAGACATGAAACACGGCTTCTTTCATCCAACCACCAAAGGCCGAGTACGCGGTGCTCTGGATGCCGACGGGAATCTGACTGGACTGCATCTCCGCATTTCAGGGCAGTCCATTCTTGCCGCGCTCATTCCACAAGCGCTTCAGGACGGGGTCGACTATGCGACCTTCCAGGGCTTGTTGCCATCCGGCGTAGATGAGCGGCTGGAAGATCAGACTTTGAAATACTCATTCGACAATTTCCTGATCGATCACGCGATGCGAAATCCACCGGTTCGACCGGGTTTCTGGCGCGGTGTGAACCTGAACCAGAACGCGATCTATCTGGAATGCTTCATGGACGAGATGGCGCACGCGGCTGGCCGGGATCCGCTCGAATTCCGCCTCGCACATTTGCAGGACAGTCCAGAAGCTGCCGCCGTATTGCAGGCGGTTGCAGATAGATCCGGCTGGGGTCAAGATGATGGAAAGCATCGTGGTCTTTGTGTGATGTATGGTTTTGGGGCCTATGTTGCCGCTTGTGCTGAAGTCACCGTGGATGATGCCGGCGCGCTCTCCATCGATCGAATCGTCGCGGCAACCGACCCTGGCCACGCTGTAAACCCACAGCAGATTGAAGCCCAGGTGGAAGGCTCCTTCGTCTATGGCCTCTCCGCCATGCTGTACGGCGAAATCACTTTCGTAGATGGGGTCGCGCAAGAAAAGAACTTTGATACGTTCGATTCAATGCGGATTGCGGCCATGCCCGAGGTCGAGACCATTATCATGCCAAGCGGTGGGTTCTGGGGCGGTGTCGGTGAACCGACGATCGCTGTAGCGGCTCCGTCAGTGCTGAATGCGATCTACGCCGCGACCGGGAAACGTGTCCGGCAGCTTCCTATCAAGGACCAAAACTTGCGGGATGTCTAAACCGCTATCCATTGGCGCCGCATTGCTTCTGGCCTGTTCTGGGTTGGCGGCGTGCGGCGGCTCGGTCACCGACCAAGATGAAATTAAGGACACTAGCATCGCACGTGTGACGGACCGATCAGCGTCCCTCGCCCTGGCCTGCGCCGGTTGCCATTCGGAAACCAGCACGGCGGTCGTTTCTCTGAATGGATACGGTGCGGAGGCGCTGCGAGACTCTTTATTGCGCTACAAATCAGCGATTGATGGCACGACGGTGATGCATCGGTTGGCGCGCGGGTATTCAGACGACGATATCGAGTTGCTCGCGAACTATTTTGACCAGGATCGGAGCGATCCATGACACAGTTGGACCGCCGCGTGCTGCTCAAAGTCATGGGATCAGGTGCGGCGTCTTTGGCGCTTCCGACCCACGCGTACGCGCGCTCTAAAGCGAGAATTGTAATTATTGGTGGCGGCTTTGGCGGGGCAAGTGCAGCTCGGATGCTAGCGACACTCCTCCCCTCTTCAGACATTACCCTCATAGACGTCAACGCAACCTATACGGCGTGCCCCTTCAGCAACCTCGTCCTTGGAACCGATCGCGCTCTTTCACAGCAGCAGTTCGGTTATGACGGTGTGCAGCAACTCGGAGTGAACGTATTGAATACGTTGGCGCTCGACGTTGATCCGGTGGCTCAAACCGTCGCGCTTCAGGATGCCGAACCTGTCAGCTACGACCGGTTGATCCTCTCGCCTGGAATCGACATGCGCTGGAACGCCCTCCAAGGTTATGACGAAGCGGCTGCGCAGAGATTTCCTCATGCCTGGAAAGCGGGCCCGCAAACCCTTTTGCTGCGTCGGAAACTGGACGCCCTGGAGGACGGCCAACCGGTCATCATGAGCGTTCCCACGGCGCCATTTCGATGTCCGCCGGGGCCGTATGAGCGAGCAAGCATGATTGCGCACTATCTGAAATCTCGAAAACCACGTTCCAAACTGATCGTCCTCGACGCGAAAGATAGTTTCTCGAAAATGGACCTGTTTCAGGAAGCGTGGCGAGAGCACTATCCCGATCATCTCGAATGGCGGGGCGCAAGTGACGATGGGACTGTTTCCCGAGTCGATGCTGCAACGCAGACGATCGAGACAGACTTCGAATCGTTCAGTGCGCCAGCGATCAACATCATCCCACCGCAAAAAGCTGGGTTTATTGCCGATCGCGCAGGCGTGAGTAATGGCACTGGATGGTGCCCGATTGATCCGCTCGCTTTTGAATCAACGCAACAGCCGAACATTCACGTCATCGGCGACGCGACCATCGCCGCCCCAATGCCGAAATCGGCGTTCTCGGCCAACCTTCAAGCCAAGGTTTGCGCTATGGGAGTGGCCAGACTCGTGTCCGGCCTTGAGCCCGAAGCAACGGTCCTCTCTAATACTTGCTATTCTTTTACCACGCCTGAAGAAGCTATCTCTATTTCGGGCGTTTACACGAATGAAAACAGGAGCTTAGCGAGCATTTCTGGCGCTGGCGGCGTGAGCCCGATGGGCGCTGAAAAGTCAATCCGATATCAGGAAGCGGATCAGGCACGATCCTGGTTTGAAACGATTACGAGCGAGGCGTTCGGGTGAACCGCGTCGCAATATTGGCGGCTCTGATTCTTTCAGCCTGTGGGGCGCAAGATGCTCCGCTTATCAGTTCGCGCATGATCTCTGGCGACGCAATTGTTGAGCCGCTCACCAAGACGACTGGAGATGCGATTCGCGGAGAGAAACTGTTCGTATCTCGCGAAGAAGGGCATTGTATCCTTTGCCACAAGGTCGACGGATTGGAGGCTGAGTTTCAGGGAGATGTCGGCCCAGATTTGTCATTTGTGGGCGACCGATTCAATGCCGGACAATTGCGCCTGCGCATTGCAGATTATCAATTGGTGCGCCCTGGAGCGCTGATGCCCTCCTATTTTCGTACTCACGACCTACATCAGGTAGGTAAAGCCTATGTGGGAGAGACTGTTTTGACGGCTCAACAAGTCGAAGATATTGTTGCCTATCTGGCTGACCGAAAGACCAGCGACGATGACGCGTAGTACCAGCTTAAACGTCAATCGCAGAGACGTCCTCACACTGGGAACAGGGGCCGTATTGATTGCGGCGTCGCCTCTGCGAGGACATGCCGAGCAGGTCGATCTCGAGCAAGCACGCCGCGAACTCTTCGGTACGAGACCGGTCACCGAAGGGCGCGTAAGGCTAAAACTTCCACCAATCGCCGAGAACGGATATTCCGTGCCCCTGTCCGTAGAGGTCGACAGCCCCATGACGGAACAGGATTACGTCAAACGTATCGCAATTTTGTCGCCGCGAAACCCCCTACCCCTGATCTCTCAATTCTACTTCTCTCCTGGTTCGGGACGGGCCAAGGTCGATGCGCGCATTCGAATGTCGGGGACGCAAAGTATTCAGGCCATCGCCGAAATGAGCGATGGCTCTCTATGGTCGGGCAGCCGCGAAACGGTGGTCACGCTCGCCGCCTGCGTGGTGCTTTAGGAGGACGAGATGACCAGTATTCGCCTTGCCGTCCCGGAGACCGCTATTGCCGGGGAGATTATCGAGGTCAAAGCGCTGATTCGCCATCCTATGGAGAGCGGCCATCGCCGTGGATCGCGGGGCGAAGTGATTGAGCGGGACATCATCACCCGGTTCGAGTGCCTCTATCTGGGAGAGCAGGTCTTCGCCGCAGATTTCCATCCGGGCATTGCTGCCAATCCGCTGTTGACCTTCTATGTCCGCGCGTCCAGGTCCGGGGATCTTGAATTCACCTGGACCGATCAACACGGCGCAATCTGGTCTGAGGCATCTTCATTGACCGTGTCATGATCCGCCTGGCGGGGCTAGTTTCGATCACATTGATCACGGCCTGTAGTGCGACCACTGAGGTGTCAGACGTCCCGGAACTTGCTGCAGAAGACATTGTTTCTGCGTCAGTATTTCTGAATTCAGAAACCCGAGCCCTGCAGGAAGACACATTTGCCAATCCTGGTTACCTGTGGGTCGATCGCGGCGAAGCCCTCTTTTCCCAACCGCCTGCTGCGGGTCCGGCCTGTATCACCTGCCACGAGAAGGGTCTGCGCGGCGTTGCGGCAACCTACCCTGCTTATGACGAGAATATTGGACAGGTTCTCAATCTGGAAGGTCGGATAAACCAGTGCCGCGTTACGCAACAAAGCGAACCTGCATGGACCTTTGAGTCGGATGAACTCTTGTCCATCACGGCCTATGTCGCAAATCAATCACTCGGAGAGCCCATATCGGTGGACGTCAACGGACCCGCCCGAGCGGTGTACGAGGTGGGGAGAGATTATTTCCAGACCCGCCGGGGGCAATTCAATCTCTCCTGCCAGCAGTGTCATACGGAAAACTGGGGCAAACGCCTGCGCGGTGACACGTTGAGCCAGGGCCATGGCAACGGCTTTCCGGCCTATCGCCTCGAATGGGAGTCGCTCGGGTCGTTGCATCGCCGATTGCGCGACTGTGATACAGGTGTCCGGGCAGAGCCCCTCCCCTACGGCGACCCGCTTTACGTCGCGTTGGAGCTGTATCTGGCAGAGCGCTCGAAGGGCATCTCGATAGAGACACCCGGCATACGTCGATAGGTTGGTCATTTTGGCGTATTCGTTTCATTCTAGGCGTAGCAAAAGCTCGTAATACACTGAATAAAAGGGCGGAAATGTCCCTGGAATGCTGTTTTCTAGGAAAATAATTGCCCGGACGCACGTTGCGCGCGTTGTAATTATGACGCACTCGGACAACAAATGATCCAATTCTGCTAACGGTTGCAGCCTCAACAATTGACGCAAACGAAAAGTGGCACTTTTGTGACCGCAATCTTCGGTCAGGAGAACCGTGGATTTCTAAAAGCTATTTCACGTGGCTTAATAAAAGGAGAGAACACAATGACGAAGTCGAACTTTCGACGTCATTTGGTGCGCACATCAGTGATCGCGGGTCTAGCCGTCCCATTGATGTCATACACTGCCATAGCTCAGGAGGACGATACGGAAGCAGAATCGGTCCAGGAAACCGTTTTGGTGACTGGTTCGCGGATTGCGAATTCTAATATTTCTTCATCGAGCCCGGTTACGACAGTAGGTTCAGATCAGTTCGATCTGCGCGGCACTGTTGATACCATCGACCTGGTGAACACCCTGCCGCAGTCTTATGTCGGCGCAAACAGCCAGAACTCGTCCTTCGCGAACGGCGCGAATGGTACGTCTACCCTCGACCTTCGTGGTCTGGGCGCGACCCGTACTCTGGTTCTGGCAAACGGTAAGCGTCTGCCTCCTGGCTCGCCGCTTTCTGGCGGTTATGCAAGTGACGTCAACCTGATCCCATCGCCTCTGGTCGAGCGCGTTGAGATTGTGACCGGTGGTGCTTCGGCTGTTTACGGTTCGGACGCTGTTGCTGGTGTTGCCAACTTCATCCTTCGTTCTGATTTCGAAGGTGTAGAAGCAGACTTCCAGTATGGCTTCAACCAGTTCGACAACGATAATGGATCGCTGCAAGCAGCCCTCCAAGCTATCGGTGAAGATCCAGTTGATGGAAGCGACCGTGCGAACGACACTTACGACCTCTCACTCGTCATGGGTGCAAACCTTGATGATGGTCGTGGTAACGCAACGGTTTACTTCCGCTACCTCGAGAATGAAGGCATCGACCAAGGCGCGCGCGACTTCGCTCGCTGTGCTCTGGCCGAGGGGGGCGGCGACCCATACTGTCTGGGTTCTAACCAAGGGCCGTTTCCGACATCGTTCACTGTGAATCCAGCCATTCCGGTGGGCGGCCTTCCAGCGGATGCGATCCCGCTCTACAATGCGGACGGCACCATTCAAACGGATGGCACGGGCGCTCCAATCACGGGCGGCTCGTTTTCTCTGAACAGCGACAACACTTTGTCTTCAGGGCTCAACAATCCCTATAATTTCAATCCACTAAATCCTATTCGGCGAGCCACTGAGCGTTTTAACGCGGGCTTCCTGGGCTATTATGAAATTACACCAGACATTGAGGCTTATACAGAGTTTGGGTTTTCTAAATCTACATCGCCGCAAGTGATTGCGCCTTCAGCCGCTTTTGGTAGCTCGATCAGTCAAGTAAACTGTGACAACCCCCTGTTGACGGCAGAAATGCTAGCCACGATTTGTGGCGTGCTCGAAGACACGGGATTTTATTCGCGTGACATCGCCACAGACGCTGGTGCTGTTGCCGGTGACGGATATGTTCAGGCAGATTTAAGCCGACGTTTTGTTGAAGGGGGTGGCCGAACCGATACCCGTACGCTGACCAACTTCCGCTTCGTGGGTGGCTTGCGTGGCACCGTGATGGATCACGTTCAATGGGATGTTTTCGGGCAAGTTGCTCAAACCCAGCTTGATCGACTGCAAACGAACCAGGTAACATTTGTAAACCTCGGTCGTGCTCTGGACATCGTGGATGATGGCAATGGTAACCCAGTCTGTCGGTCTGTCGTTAATGGCACGGATCCGAACTGTATTCCGTTCGTCTCTGCATACGTTGTCGGCGCAGCGGTTGACCCAGGTCTTGCGGCCTATGTTGACACGCCAACCCTGACAACCGGTTCGATCGAACAGTTTGTTTACGGTGCGACAGCTCAAACTGACCTGACAAATTACGGCATCTCTACCCCATGGGCAGAAGATGGTCCTAACGTCCTCGTCGGTGTTGAGTATCGCCGTGACGGCATCATCGCTCAGGCTGACGGCACCAACCAAAGCGGCGGCCTTGTCGGCGCCGGTGGTGCGGTTCTGCCAACCAATGGTGAAACAGACCTGGTTGAGTATTTCGCTGAAATCCAGCTGCCTGTTATTCAGGGCATGGAATTCGCTGAAGAGCTGGGTGTGTCGGCTGCTATTCGTAACTCTAGCTACGAATCCATCGATATCCTGAACGCTGTCGAAGGCGGTGACTTCTCAGTTGATACTTATTCTGTCGGTGCGACCTGGGCTCCTAATGACCAGATCCGTTTCCGGGCTCAGTATCAGCGCGCCATTCGCGCACCGAACGTGTTCGAATTGTTCAACCCACAAAACACGAACTTGACCAGCTTGTCTGACCCATGTTCTGGTTTTGCTGGCACGGCGGCAGCTCCGACAGCAACGGCTGCACAGTGTGCGAACACAGGTGTGACTGCGGCTCAGTATGGGGCGATCCCTCCAGACTCTGGGCAGCTGAACGTGATCACCGGTGGTAACCCTGCCCTGACACCAGAAGAAGCTGACACGGTTACACTCGGCTTCGTCTATCAGCCAGCGCAGATTCCAGACCTTCTGGTGTCTCTGGACTATTATGAGATTGAACTGGTCGATCAGGTTGGCTCTATCCCAGCGTCGTTCACCCTGACCAGCTGTCTGGAAACAGGCGATCCAACCTTCTGTAGCCTGATCAACCGGGGTACGGACGGATCTCTGACGCAGGTTCCACGGAACCAGGCCGCTATTACAGCGACCAGCATCAACACGGGTGGTCAGAACCTTTCTGGTTTCGACCTGCAGGTGGCGTATGCGCATGACTTCGACCAGTACGGTCAGGTTAACCTTGCGTACAATGCCAACTACCAGCTGGAAAACGAGCAAATCGCGATTGAGGGCGCTGCCCCATTCGATTGTGTGGGCTACTATGACGCAAGCTGTGCCAACCCATATTTCGAGTATTCGCACAATGCCTCGATTTCTTACCAGTCTCCGTGGCCTGTCCGCGGCAGCGTATTGTGGCGCTACCTGTCTTCAGTTGAGCGTATCAGCTCAATTGATACTGAGACAGGTGCGATCACAACTTTTGCTCAAGATGGCATTAACACAGGGTCGTCCAAGCTGGACGGTGAGCACTATTTCGATGTTGCGGCGTTCTGGGATGTCAATGACATCGTCGAGCTTCGCGCGGGCATCAACAATGTCCTGGACAACGACCCACCTGTCGTTCCAACCTTTGGA
>JANSXJ010000086.1 GCA_024743015.1 Hyphomonas sp.
GGGAGATTCGGTCTGCGGCGTCATTGTTTCTTTTAGGACTGTCATGGATCCCTCCTTGCTTGAGATGACATTTACGAGGCCTCTTCTTCACTTGCGAACCACGTCTGTGTGAGCAGAGGTCACGTCGGTGTGAGCGATTTGTGAGGCGCGTGTTAGAGGCAAAGAAAAAGGGCTGCGGAGCACTCCGCAGCCCTTTTGTCACGGGTGCGCCAAGGGTTAAGCAGGCACCGCTTCTCGCTTGGCAGCCGGGGTCCAGGCGTGTTTCTGAAACGCTTCGTTGACCGGGGTTTCTGCAACATGGTTGGTATAATTCGAAACCACTTTCAGCGCGACGCCGAGCACCACTGCCAGAACTGCGGCGCGATCATATCCGGCTGCGAGGAATGTATCGACATCCGTGTCCGAAACGAAGCCGCGATCAATGACCATTTTCTTGGTGAAAACGCGCAGCGCTTCCAACTTGGCATCAGCGATCGGGCGATCGTCGCGAACCGCGTCAATGACAGTCAGGTCGAGGCCTGCGCCTTCGGATATCGTTGTATGTGCTGCCACACAGAAGTGACATTCATTCTCGACGCTCGCCGTAATCGTCACGACTTGCTGTTCCAGCGGCGACAGGCCGGTCTTGGCGAGCTGGTCAGACAATTGAGTGTACGCGTGCAGGACGGCCGGGTTTTCCGCAAACACAGCATAAAGGCTGGGGACGAAGCCCATTTTCTTTTCGACACCGGCAATGAAATCGTGGGCGCCTTCAGGGGCAGTGCTGGAAGTATGCAATGTGAATTTGGCCATTTGTGGCTCCTTGGGAATGAGAGGGTCGACGGGTTTGTCGCCGTCGATGAGCGGTAAATGGCGCGTGCCCCCCTTTTTCAGAACCGGGAGAGGCTCCATATAGCCCATGCATTTTTCGCATAGGAGCTTCGGGAATGGACCGTATTGATGCAATGAGACTGTTTCTGCGGGTCGCAGACGCAGGCAGTTTTTCGCGTGCGGCCGCGGATCTCTCAATTGGCCAACCGACCGTATCGCGCCGTATCCAGGACCTGGAGCACCAGCTTGGCGCGGAACTTTTTCACCGCACCACGCGGGCCTTGTCGCTGACCGAGGCTGGTCAGCGTTTTTACGGACGCGCGCAGGATATCCTGGCCGAATATGAGGAAGCCGAGGCAGAAGCCCGCGGTCTCGACCAGGAGCCGGTCGGCATGCTGCGGATCAGCGCGCCGCACTCCTTCGCCAAACTGGTCATCACGCCTGCCGTCGCCTCCTTCCTCGATAAGTACCCGCACGTTCGAATGGACCTGATGACCGACGATACTTACACCGATCTCGTGACCGAAGGCGTGGATCTCGCCTTCCGCTTGGGTGAACTCACCGATAGCGCCCTCATGGCGAAGCGGCTTTTCGTGGCCTATCGCGGCATCTGGGCGGCGCCGTCCTACGTGGAGAAATATGGTGCCCCGGATTGCCCGGACAGCCTGAAAGATCACCAAGGGCTGGTCTTCCGGCAGTCCCTTCAGGGCCAGCAATGGGTTCTGAAACACTCAGAGACGGGCGAGGAACGCCGCATCATGATGGATGGCCGGTTCCGGGGCTCTTCAGGTGACTCCCTGCTTCAGGCGGCGGTCGATGGCCTCGGTATCTTCATTGGGCCAGATTGGCTCGTCTGTTCGCACGTCACCGCCGGAGATCTGGTGCGCGTGATGCCCGATTGGCGCGGTGCAGACCTGCCGCTCTCAGTGGTCTGGACCGGCGGCAAGCTTCGCGGCAAGGCGCGCCTATTTGTCGAGCATATGCAGGACGCGTTCAGCCAATTGGAAAATGTCGGACGGTAGGGGTTCAAAATATCGCTGGGTATGTCCGCTTTGGGTCAGGAGGGGACGTTGGCGATGCGTGAACTTGATTTGTCATCCCGGCCGTAGCGAAGCGGAGAGCCGGGACCCAGACAGACGAGGTCCCGGATAAGTGCTGCGCACTTTCCGGGATGACATTCGATATTGATGCCCCCTCCGACGCCGGAAGCAGACGCCACCCTTAACCCGAATTCTCCAAACCGCTCTAAGTCAGGCCCTGCTTGTAGTTCGCGATCGGTTGGCTGCGAACGCGCACGCCGGTTGCCGCGAACACGGCGTTCGCTAGCGCCGGGGCGATGGGGGGCGTTCCCGGCTCGCCGCCGCCGCCAACTTTTGCGCCGCTATTGATCAATTTGACCGTAATCCCGGGTGCGTCGCGCATGCGCAGCATCGGATAGTCATGGAAGTTGGACTGCACGACCGCGCCCGCTTCGATTGTTATATTGCCATAGAGCGCGGCGGTCAGGCCATAGATGATGCCGCTTTCAATCTGCGCCGTGAACCCGTCAGGGTTCATCACATAGCCGGGATCTGCGGCGCACCAGACATGCACGACTTTCGGCTCCGGTCCGGTGACGTCCACCTCGACGACCTGCGCGACAACTGTGCCAAAGGAATCGACCAGGGCGATCCCGAGACCGCGTCCCTCTGGCATATCGCGACCCCAACCGGCCGCTTCAGCTGCGGCGTCGAGTACAGCGAGATAGCGCGGTGAATGCTCAAGCAATTTGCGGCGATAGGCATAGCCATCCAGACCCGCTTGATCCGCCAACTCGTCGATGAAGCTCTCAATGAAGAAGCCGTGCTGAGTGTGATCGACAGCGCGCCACGGCCCGAAACGGACATGGTGTTCGGCCTCTGTGTGCTGGATCAACTGATGATCGATCTTGTAGGGAATGTGAGAGGCTTCCGGAGGGTCGTGCTTCTGAACGAATGTGTTTTCCCAGGAGACCGGCATGCCGTCGTCATCCAGGCCTGCTTTAAAGCGGCTGATCGAGGCCGGGCGATAAAAATCTTGCTGGGTGTCCTGCTCCCGTGACCAGATCATTTTGACTGGGTGATCGAACTCTCTCGCAATCTCAACTGACATTAGCGGGTAATCGGCCTCCGAGCGTCGCCCAAAGCCGCCGCCGAGCATGACATTGTGTACGGTCACATCATGCTTCTTTATGCTGAACGCGCCTGCGATTTCATCGCGAACAGCGAGAGGGTTTTGCAGGCCCGACCAGAAATCGACTTTGCCCTCGCGCACCCAGGCGGTTGCATTAATCGGCTCCATCGCCGCATGCGCCAGAAAGGGAACCCGGTATTCGGCTTCATAGACCCGCGCAGCACCATCGGCTGCGCGGCGTGCATTGCCGACCGAAATGTCTTTCTTGCCCTTGCCGCCCGCATCATCAATCGCCTTGCCGAGCATCGCATAGATGTCTGACTGCCCGAGCGATTCAGCTCCGGTTTTGCTCCAGGTGACATCGAGCTGGCGCACCGCATTTTCAGCCTGCCAATAGCTGTCAGCCACGACCGCGACGAACCAGCCTTTGTTCAGGACCTTGATCACGCCGGGCATTTCCGCGGCATAGGTCTCATCGACCTGCTCAGCCTCCGCACCGAGGACAGGTGGTCCCATCACCGCAGCGTATTTCATACCGGGCAGGTCCACATCGATGCCAAACTCGGCTGTGCCATCGGTTTTGGCAGGAATGTCAAACCGCGCGAGTGACTTACCCATGAGCTTGAACTCATCCGGGGTCTTCAGTTTTGGCTGGGTGGGCGGAGCGTACTCTCCCGCCTGTTCTGCAAAAGCCGCATAGGGCTCGGATCGGCCGCTCGCATCGTGATAGACGTGGCTGTTTTCCGTGTGCAGCTCTTTTGCCGGCACATCCCAGGTCTTCGCTGCCGCTTTGACGATCATCTCGCGTGCCGCCGCGCCGGCAATGCGCATCCCGCCCATGCCGGTAAAGCGGACGGCCGTACTGCCGCCTGTGATCTGCAGGCCCATGGATTGCGCGATCCGCAAAAAGCCGCCATTGAGCGAGTCCTGGACCATTCCGGGTACTTTCGTGTCGCCCATCAGGAATTCACGCCCAAGCGGATAGTTGGCATAGGCTTCATGCGCAGGGGCCTGCTCATACGTGACCTTGTTCCAATCGGCATCCATTTCGTCAGCCAGCATCTGGGTCATTGAGGTGAACACCCCCTGCCCCATTTCACTGTGTGGGACGATGGCTGTGATCGTATTGTCAGTGTTGAGCTTGACCCAGACATTGACCAGCGTCTCGCCGTCTTCAGTCATCATCTTGGCGAGTTTCGGAGCCCGGTGCCCTTCCCGAATTCCAACGCCAACCATTAATGCGCCGCCGGATACGACGCCTGCTGCAATGAAGCCTCTACGTGTCCATTTTCCCATCTTGTCGATCTCCCCTAGGCCCGCGCGGCGGTTTTGATGGCTGCGCGAATACGGCCATAGGCTCCGCAGCGGCAGATGTTTCCGCTCATCGCTGCATCAATGTCTTCATCTGTTGGATCTGGATTGTCGCGGAGCAGCGCCACAGCGGACATTATCTGACCAGACTGGCAGTAGCCACATTGCGGGACCTGGTGCTCGATCCAGGCTGCTTGCACGGCGTGACGGGTGCCATCGTCATTGCCGACGCCTTCGATTGTTGTGATCTCCGCTCCGTCGGCAGCTGCGACCGGCGTCGAGCAGGACCGAACCGGCATGCCATCGAGATGCACCGTGCAGGCGCCGCATTGCGCGATCCCGCACCCGAACTTGGTGCCGTTGAGCTTGAGCTGTTCCCGCAAGACCCAAAGCAAGGGCATGCTCGGGTCTACGTCTACGGATCGCTCGTTCCCGTTCACGATCAGCTTGGTCTCGGCCATGGCAATCCTCTTACGTCTGAATGATTTGTATAATGTTCACGTACACCTGATCGTGTCTCAGGCAAAGTAAATTATGTGCGAGCGTCCGACCCTGCTGTTTCAGCTGTCGCGCAACTCTCTGGTTGCCAGGTGAGCAGGCCCTTGTAAGAGAAGGGCATGTCGACCACCGCCCTTTTCCAAAGTCTGATTCAGCAAACCCGAATTGAAGACGCCGAATTTTTGACGGACCTGGAAGCGGCCTGTTGGATGATTGAGGATGGCGACTCGGCAGGCCATGACTGGTGTGAGCGGGAAGGCTATCCCGGCTACACGTCTTATGCGTCGCTCGACGACTTGCCACAGCGCGCGCCGGCTTTTTCCAACCTCGTCGCGCAGCTGGACGATTTCGCCGTCGCCTTTGCCGAAACCCTGCATTGGGACCTCGGAACATCGCGCCTTGTCTGCGACAGCTTGTGGGTGAACGTGCTGGGCGAAGGCGGTCAGCATAGCGGACATATCCACCCCAATAGTGTGATCTCCGGGACCTGTTATGTCGCCATGCCAAACGGGGCGGGTCGCATCAAATTCGAAGACCCGCGCCTGCCCATGATGATGGCGGCGCCGCCCCTCAAAACCGATGCGCCACTCGGTGCGCAGCGATTTCATTATATCGCACCTCAAGTGGGCGATGTCCTGATGTGGGAAAGCTGGTTGCGCCATGAGGTGATGCCGAGCCAGTCTGAAGACGCCCGCATCAGTGTGAGCTTCAATTACGCGCTCGTGGGGTGATCACTCGACCCGGTTGACCGGATAGCTGCGGCCATTGTCCTCTATCTCAAGACGAATCGAGCCGCTGAGCGTTTGCCGGATCGTTGCTTTCGCTGGCAATACGTCTGGCGCCCGAATGGCTTCAATCTGGATCTGACGCCAGACCTGTCCGTCTGACGTTGTGAAAAAATGACGCCCGATCTTATTGCGCTGAATGCGCGTGACCTCGGTTTCGAAAAAGTCTGGCTCTTCGACGGACTCGCCGCGCCCGATGCTCAAACTCACCGTCGGCACCCAGGAGGGCAGCAAACGGCGCTTCGGTGGTCCTTCAAGGGTTTCCGTGTCAGCGGACGCGACTTCAGTCGCAGCCATCTGAACCGGTGCCTGTGCTTCCGTCGTTGCCGCGGGTGCAGTTTGTGGCGCTTCCACGGTCGCCTGTTGCACCGGTGTTTCCGGCGTTGGCGCGATTTCTGCCGTTTCCACCGGCGCTGTCAGCGCCAGAGACAGAGCTGCGGCCGCGGACTCGAAACAGGTCAGCTTTTCAAGATTATCCTCGATTGCCTGGCATGCCACGACGTCCTCCGACGCCTCGCGCAGATCCTGCGCGAATCCCGGCATCGCAACACCCGCGATCGTAGCTGCCATTACAGCTAAGCTTCTATATGATTTCATAGGACCACTCACGCCATTTCACTTGGGTAAGACTAAAGCACTACATCCCAGATCGGCCAAGACAGAAATGTCTGCTTGACGGCTTGGCCGCGATCCTGCACGGGGCTCGGCAAATGACCACAAGACAAGGTTTCCTCCTATGGACATTTCAAAGATTATTTCGGGCCAGAACCCGCCGGATGATATCAATGTAATCGTTGAGGTGCCGCTGGGCGGCGATCCAATCAAATATGAGATCGACAAGGCCTCAGGCGCGATGTTTGTTGACCGCTATCTCTACACCGAGATGCGCTATCCCTGTAATTACGGATTTGTACCGCACACGCTGAGCCTCGATGGTGACCCGATTGATGTCATGGTCGTCGGAAATCGCCCTCTGGTGCCGGGTAGCGTTGTGCGCGCCCGCCCCGTCGGCGTTTTGATGATGACGGATGACAAGGGCCCGGACGAGAAGATCCTGGCAGTCCCACACCCGAAGCTGACCGCCTATTACGACAAGATCGCCACCTATCACGACTTGCCGGATATTCTGGTTCAGAAGATCACCCACTTCTTCACGCACTACAAAGACCTGGAAACAGGCAAGTGGAGCCAGGTCGAAGGATGGTCGGGGGTCGAAAAAGCCCGCGAGTTGATCGCTGAATCCGTCGAGCGCGGAAAAACCGAACGCTAGATCGAACTAGAAACGCCCAGGGCGCATCACCTCGACTTCAGTCAAGGTGACGATGCCGATATGCGCGCCAAGCAGGTTGGCGATCTCGTCCATCGTATCGCGAACCTTGGCTTCGTCGCCGATTGAAACGATCGAAACCATGTCACCGCTCGCGGAAATGTCGGTATCGCGGCTCCAGCGTTTGCTGCCACCATAGCCCGCCATGGCCGGAAACACGGTGTAGCCTGTCATGCCCGCCGCTTCGAGAACGCGGCAAGCCCGCTTGTGGGCCATGCGTTCAATGATCAGCTCAATTCGAAGATATTTGGTCATGGCTTACCCCTGTCCGTTAATCAGCAAGGCCAGATAGATGTAGATCGGGATGCCGATCGTCACGTTGAACGGGAACGTCACCCCGAGCGATAGTGTAAGATAGATGGAGGGTTTGGCTTCCGGCAATGCCAGGCGCATCGCAGCTGGCACCGCGATATATGAGGCCGACGCCGTGAGGGTGATGAGCAGCGCCGCGTCTCCGGGTGGCATTCCCAAAAGGTAAGCGGCGCCAGCAGCAATCACCGCGGAGAGCAGCGGCATATACAGACCGAATCCGACAATGGCGGCGGTCAATTGCCTCCAGCCCTGCCGAAGACCGCGCCCCGCGGACAAACCCATATCCAACAGAAAGAGACACAGGACGCCCTGGAACAAGCCGACAAAGAACGGTTGGATCGACGCGGTGCCTTCCTCGCCCGCAATCCAGCCAATGGCCAGCGCACCTACAAGAACAACGATTGAGGCGTTCAGGAAAACCTCCCGAATAAGCTCGCCCTGCTCGGATCCCGCAACCGGTTCGTCGCGCTTGCCCGCCCCTCTGGAGGCCAGGAACAGCGCCGTGATGATGGCAGGCGTCTCCATCAAGGCCGCGACAGCGACCAGATGACCACCAGCGTCCAGTCCGGACAGCCGCACAGCTTCCGTTGCCGCCACAAAAGTCACGATCGAAATTGAACCATAATGCGCCGCCGTTGCCGCCGCATTGGTCTGATCAAGCTTGGTGGTCAAACGCAGCAGAACGAAGGCTATGAGCGGGATCAGGAAGGACAAGACGACACCCGCGAGCAGGACCAACATCACATCCATCGTAAGCGGGTTCTTCGACATCTCGACCCCGCCTTTGAGGCCGATGGCCATCATGAGATAGATAGCGAGCCCTTTGGCAAATGCTTCCGGGACACTCATCTGTGATCGCAACAGCGCGGCAAACATACCCAATGCGAAAAACAGAATGATCGGCGAGAGAAGGGTCGAAATAGCGACGTCCAAGACAGCCCCCATTGCAGGTTTGAGTACAGGATCCAGCGTATTGCCGTCTCATATAGCCCGTGAGCGACTCACGCCTAGATCGGAACGAATTCCCCGGTCTTTTTGTCACGCCAGTGCAGCTGCCCTGTGCCAATCTCAAACCAGCACCCGTGCAGGATCAGATCTCCGGCGTCCACGGCGTCACGCACAAAAGGAAATGTCATCAGATTGTGGAGCGAGGTGACAATTCCAGCATGTTCCAAAGTCGTCTGAGGGTCGCTCGGATCTTCCGCAAGAACTTCATCTCGCGTCTCATCCAGCAGATGCACCCATGGCGCGATGAATGGACCGAGATCGTCGCGGGCCTTTGAGCTCAGCGAAGCTGCCACTCCTCCGCAGGAGCAATGCCCCATAATGACCACGTGCTTCACTTTCAGCACCGTGACGGCATATGCCAGCGCAGCGTCGACGCTGTGTGGGAGGCCGTCATCATTATAGGGCGGCACCAAATTGGCGACATTTCGAATCACGAAGAGATCGCCTGGCTCAGCGTGAAAGATTTCGGCTGGCTCAACGCGCGAATCTGCACAACTAATCACCATTACTTCCGGGTGCTGGCCTTCGCCTAATTCTTGATAGAGTCGCGCATGGTCCCGATAGTCCGTGTCTCTATAGGCACGATATCGATCGATCAGTTTTGGAATCGTATGCATTCAAATATCTCCCTCAAAACCCTCTTGAAACAGCGAAAAAAGCCATGCAAGAGGGAAAAGACAAACGGATCGTTCCGTGTTAACGGAATCTGCAAGAACTAGGGTGACAGCGAACAGATGACCGAGAAGAAACTCAAACGGAAGAAGAGCCAGCGCAGCAGCGAAGAATCGCGCGCTGCCATCCTCCAAGCCACCCGTGAAGAAATGGCTGAAAGTGGCTGGCGGAAGTTCAGCGTCGATAAAGTCTCCCGGCGCGCGAAAGCCTCCAAACAGACCATCTATCGCTGGTGGCCCGCGATCGGGAACATGTGCATGGAAGCGGCGTTTGAACTGATCCCGGATCGCTCAAAGCTCGGCCGCGACCCGTCTGAACGCATCGCGGCTCTGATCCAGCCGCTTGAAGACGCAACACGCATCGGGTCGGGTCACGCCGTATTGCGCGCAGCAATGATCGCTGCGAGCGATGACAAAGATGCTGGCGAGACCTGGCGAAACTGGATGAAAGAGAACATCCGTGCCCCGCTCCGCATGGTTCTGGCTGAGATCGCTGCGAAAAATGTCGTGCGCCGGGATTTTGATCTCGATGAAGCCGTCGACTTTCTCACCGGACAGCTCTGGTCGCGCGTGATGATCATGCGCGCGCCCTTGCCGGAAGGCTTCAGTGGCCGGCAAGCGAATGCTCTGCTGACAGCGCTCGCGCCCTAAACAACACAGCCGCACAAAATCTATCGCAGATCAACATTCCCCGCCTTGTGAGCAGGGGCGCAAACCGCTATCGCTGGCCCTCACCCTGGGAGCCGGTTGAGTATGTCTGAAATCCGCATTGCAGTGATCGGCGCCAACCAGCTCGACATCGATCATCGCCACGCGCTGAATGCCATGTCCGACTATGGCCGGATTGCGGTCTATGCGCTGGAAAATGATACGCTGGAGGGCGGGCGTGAAGCCCTGCAGCGCGCCGTCGACCTGGACGCTATTGATGCCGCCATCGTTGCCGGTCGGCGCCAGAACGTCGCCGCCTGGATCAAGTTCGCTCTGGAAACCGGCTGGCCCGTCTATACACCCTATCCTGTACCCAACACGATTGAGGACATGATCGAGATCCGCCGCGCTGAACAGCAGAACGCGCCCTCGATCCTGCAATTCGGATTGTCGGCGCGCTTGCACGACTCCGTCGCCGCGGCCCGGTCAAAAATCGATACCGGAGAGTATGGTCAGTTGCTGAGCATGCGCGCTGTTTGCGGCGTATCGGGGCTAGAGGCAGACGATAGCGTCCTCTTCGGACCGGGCGCTCAACTGGTTGATACCATGCAATTATTTGCAGGGCCTTTTCAAGACATTACCGGATTTGTCGACTTGGATCGTCAGGCTGAACCCGGCAGTGAGACCAACGTACTGGCAGCGCTCCGCACGCATTCCGGGGTCGTGGCGAACCTGCACGCTTCGGCGACTCAATGGCGTCCGACCTTCCGATTGGAACTCGGCTATGAGCGCGGCTATCTCTGGCTCGAGGGCCTGAACAATGAGGAATACGGGTTCGGCCGGGAAGTCCTGATCTATGCCCGCACAGACGGCGGCGAAAAGCAGCACGAAACCGTCGACCGTTTCGAGCACAATAATGGCGTGCAACTTGCTTTGGATCAGTTTCTGGCGCGCATCACCGATCGCGCGCTTCCCGCCCCAAGCACCAGCCAGGATGCCTTTGACACTTTGAACACGATCCAACGTATCCTTGCCGCTGATCCGATTTATGCTCCCATCCAGGAAAGACAGGTTTCATGACACTAACAGGCGATATTCTGGCCCGCATTGCTCTCGATGCGGGGGCGCTCATCATGGATGTCTATGCGACGGACTTTAACGTTGATCGCAAGGATGACAGCTCACCGGTCACCGAAGCTGACGAGAAAGCGGAAGCCCTGATCCTGACCGCGCTGGCCGAGGCTGATCCGAGCTTGCCGATCATCGCAGAAGAATCGGTCGCAGCCGGAAACATCCCAGAGCATGGCAGCCGCTTCGCTTTGGTAGACCCGTTGGATGGGACAAAGGAATTTATCAACAAACGCGGCGAGTTCACCGTTAATATCGGGATCATTGAGAATGGCGTTCCGGTCATGGGGGTGGTTTACGCCCCGGCGTTGAACCGTCTCTTCGTCGCCGATAGCCGCTTTTCGGCCTGGCAGGCGAGCGCAGAACCCGGTGGCGCCGTCCCTACCCCTGAAAATCGAACACAGTTGCGCATTCGACCTGCGCCCGAAGGCGGCGTCACGGCCATCGCGTCGAAATCGCATCGCTCTGACGAAACCAATGCCTTCCTGGAAACACAAAAAGTGGGAGAGATTATCTCCGCAGGCTCTTCGCTGAAGTTCTGCCTGATCGCGGCTGGTGAGGCAGACCTTTATCCTCGCCATGGCCGCACCATGGAATGGGACACTGCAGCCGGCCACGCTGTTGCTGAAGCCGCAGGCGCCCGCGTCACCGAAACCGACGGCTCTCCCTTGTTGTATGGCAAGACCGCGCGCGGCTACGACAATCCTCACTTCATCGTCTGGGGCGATATCACGCCGCCGACAGCGGGCTGACCCGCCAACCTGACAGAGAGTTCACGCGACCAAGGCTCGACAAGCGTAAGGATTTCTCGTGAATAGGCGCTGAAACGCTGCGGGGGCGCTGCGTTGAGACCTTTTGAGAATGACTCCAGTAAAATCCGTAACTCTTATAGCTGCCCTGAGCACAATGGCGGCTTGCGCAAGCGCGCCGCTGACCCTGAACGACAATCAGATTGTTCCCGGCGAGCGAGTCGGCGATGTCGAAATTGGCATGCCGCTCGATCAGCTTCTTGCCCTAAAAGGGGTGCCGCGCCAGACCATCCCGATGCGCGGCTCTGCGGCCACCACATACGTGTTTGATGGCTTTACCGTCGGCGCACATGACGAAGTCTACTGGATCATCGTCCAGGATGCCCGCTTCCGCACCGCGGAGGGCATCACCAAGGGATCAGAGCAAATCACCGCGCGGGCTACGTTCGGCGTGCCCGATTGCGTGGTCTCCAAATCCGAAACCACGATCTATGACTA
>JANSXJ010000519.1 GCA_024743015.1 Hyphomonas sp.
GCCCGTGTGAAGGGCGGATTGTACATGGCGACGACCTGCGCTTCGGCTGGGTTCAGCGCGATCAATGGCTCCACCATCGTCGGGGCAGCGCTTTTCACGCGGATCGCCCTGCCAGAGATGAACAAACTTGGCTATGATAAGGCGGCTTCGGCAGGTGTTATTGCTGCAGCGGGCACGTTCGCAGCGATGATTCCGCCTTCGCTTACGATGGTCATTTACGGCTTGCTTACGAACGAGTCCATTGGGCAAATCCTGATTGCAGGTTTACTGCCGGGCTTGCTGACTGCCGTAGTTTATCTATCGGGCATTATGGTCTTTGTGCGGATCTGGCCCAAATGGGCTCCGAAACCAAACCGTTGTTATCCATTGAGAGAACGGGTGCGCAGCCTAAAGTCTGTTTGGCCGATCGCATTAATCGCTTTCATCGTGGTTGGAGGTATCTATAGCGGCACGGTATCCCCCTCGGCTGCTGGCGCAATCGGCGCGATTTCTGCGCTACTTGTGACCGTCGCTATGCGTCGTATGAATGGTGCTACCTTCAAAAACGCAATGGCCGAAACGGCGTCTACTACCGCAGTAATGTTCTTCATCGTGATCGGGGGACTAGCCTTCTCACGCTTGCTGCTAGTCACTGGCTTCATTGACGATGTGCTAGTGTGGATCCAAGCGTTGGGCTTATCCCCGATGCTTCTCATGCTCATGCTGGTTTTGATTTTCCTTGTTCTCGGCATGCTCATGGACCCGATCTCAATGATGGTTATGACTGTCCCAATCGTGCATCCTATTGTAATTGGCCTTGGCTTTGATCCGATTTGGTTTGCGATCATCATGGTCAAATTGATCGAGCTTTCTGTTATAACACCACCGGTAGGTCTAAATCTCTTCGTGGTGGCTGGCACTGCCAAAGGATTGGTGTCGATTCGCGATGTTTATCGGGGGGTATTGCCTTTCGTTTTTCTCGAGTTCTTGACCTTGATCTTACTCATCTCCTTTCCACAGATCGTGCTCTTCTTGCCAACACTGATGTTGCGCTAAGGTGCAACGTGCGCTTCGTCATGGCGATTTCAGGATCTTCTTAAGCAACGGAGTAAATCTACATGGCCACACTCGAAAGCGACTATGCTCGTGCGATCGGCGCTAAGTCACAGATCAGAACCAAAAGCGGCGACGTGACGTTTGACACCCTAAATCACGGCTTCGATCTTTTATCTTCGGGCAAGGTCGTGCGTCAGACACTTCGGCCGCATCTCGCGGCCTGAACCTCGAGACTAAAAGGATCAAAGACATGCTAAAATCCTACGAACTGTTTATTGACAACGAATGGGTGCGCACTCCTGATCAAGAGATGTTCCCAGCAATGAACCCATACACCAGCACCGAATGGGCGCAGATTCCGCAGGCTAGCACTGCCCAGGTGTCCGACGCTATCGCGGCCGCGCGCCACGCCTTTGACACCGGTTGGAAAGACACAAACGGCTATACTCGGGCCAAGTTGATGCAGCGGCTTGCCGACCTGCTGGACGAACGCGCCGCCGAGATGGCGGAGTTCGAAACCACGGACAACGGCAAAGTTATCCGGGAAACGCATTCCCAGATGGGCTTTGCGGCGCGGGCCTACCGGTTCTTTGCGGGCATGGCTGATAAGCTGACCGGCAGCACGATCCCGCTGGATCAGGGGCAGGTGTTCGACTTTACCCGGCGCGAACCGATCGGGGTGGCGGTGCTTATCACCGCATGGAATTCGCCCATGGGGTTGCTGTCGAACAAGTTGGCACCGGCGCTAGCAGCGGGCTGCACCGTGGTCGTCAAACCGTCTGAACACGCCTCGGCGACAACGCTGGAATTCGCAGAACTGGTCCAAAAGGCGGGCTTTCCGGCGGGCGTATTCAACGTCGTGACTGGCGATTACCGTACGGGCCAAGCCCTGCTGACCTCGGGCCGCGTCGACCGGGTGAGCTTTACCGGCAGTCCGGGCGTCGGGCGCCAGATCGCTTCGGACGCGGGCAAGGCGTTGGTGCCGGTCACGCTGGAACTGGGTGGCAAATCACCTAACATCATCTTCGAGGATGCCGACCTCGACAAGGCGGTTGTCGGCGCGCTTGCGGGGATCTTTGCCGCCACCGGGCAAACCTGCATCGCGGGCTCGCGGCTTCTTGTTCAGCGGGGCGTCTATAAAGA
>JANSXJ010000130.1 GCA_024743015.1 Hyphomonas sp.
CTGGAAGGGCGTGGAGATGAACTGGTCAGATAACGAGTTCTTTCCTGAAACACTAAACCGTAAACGCCTGACAGCCAAGCAGAAGCGCCCAGACACTTATGGATGGATTTGGGAGGGCGAGTATCGTTCGTTTTACGACGGGGCTTACTTCGCTGAGGCGCTGCGGCAGGCGAAAGACGATGGTCGAATTGGTGTTGTTCCCATTGATCGTTCAATGACCGTTCGGACGTATCATGACCTTGCTGGCGCAGGTGATAAAGCGGACTTCTACGCGATTTGGGTGTGCCAATTCGTTGGTAAAGAGATCCGGGTTCTGGATCACTACGAGGCTCAAGGCCAATCCAGTTCGTATCATATCAACTGGATGCGCAATTGGGCGAAGCAAAAGCGGATTGATCGAGTATCGGTGAATCTTCCTCATGATGGCTCCGCAGTGAAGATCGATTTTGCGTGGCGTGAAATCTGGGAAGACGCATCGGATAAGGATTGCACCTTCGATGTTGATGTTATCCCAAACCAGGGCAGAGGCGCGGCAATGATCCGTGTTGAAGCTACGCGAGAAAATTTCGACCGCATCAGCTTCAACGAAGCAACGACAATAGATGGGCGAGAGGCCTTGGCTGCTTATCACGAAAAGCGTGACGAAGATCGCGAAATCGGTCTCGGACCCAACCACAATTGGGCAAGCCACTCAGCCGACGCGTTCGGCCTAATGTGCTGTGACTTTGAGGAGCCTGACAACATGGCCGAGGACGTCAAAAATGCGCTCTATGGCCGTTCTGGCCGCGGGAAAGGGTACTTAGCCGCATGAAGCAGAATCCAGACCTGCTCAAGGAAATCCGAGAGCGCTATGATGACGGCTATTCTGCCGACCTGCGCAACCGTGAGGAGATGGAATCCGACCTGCGCATGATTGCGGGTGATCAATGGCCGGAAGATGTGCGTCTTGATCGTGAGGGTGATGATCGGCCTTGCATTACGGAAAACCGCTTGCCTCAGTTTGTGCGTCAGGTGGCAAATGACATGCGAGCCAATCCGCCTGCTGTGAAGGTGATTGCGGGTTCAGGCGGCGCTGACAAGGCCGTAGCGGATATTCTGACGGGTATGGTGCGCAACATCGAAGCGAAGTGCGCAACCAAGCGGCCATATGTGACGGCTGGCGCGAGTGCTGCCCGGTGCGGGATTGGTCATTGGCGTGTCCTGACGGATTACACGTCCCCGACCAGCTTTGAGCAGGAAATCCTGGTTGAGCCGATTGTGAACCCGTTCGCTGTGGTCTGGGACCCGGTTGCGGTCACGAGTACCCGCGAGGATGCGAACTGGTGCTTTGTGATTGACGAATACAGCGAGGAGGATTTTGCCCGCGAGTGGCCCAAAGCCAAGCCTGTCAGCTTTGACGGCAAGGATAACGAGGCATGGTCTACGGGCTGGCTCAATCCGAGCCGCAAGACAATCCGGGTGGCTGAGTATTGGCGCAAGGTGAAAGAGCCTGCCACGGTCTGTCAGCTCATGGATGGAAGCACGGGCTTCAAGGACGAGCTGCCGAAAGAGCTTCACGAAATGATTGTGAATGAGCGCGAGAGCGACCGCGTTCGCATTGAGGTGATCAAGACAAACGGGTTTGAGATCCTTGAAGAGGTTCAGGAGTGGCCGACACGTCATATCCCGATTGTGGCGGTTACGGGCGAGGAATACAGCGTAGGTCAGCACCGTGTGCGTCATAGCGTGATCCGCTTCGCCAAGGATACGCAGACGCTCTACAATTACTGGCTCAGCACCCAGACTGAACACCTCGCCCTGCAGCCGAAAGCGCCATATGTCGGCACGGCGAAGCAGGTTCAGAAATATGCCGACATCTGGAAGACGGCGAACACGGCAAACCACAGCATCCTGATCTATGATGTAGACCCTGACGCACCGAAGAGCCGTCCACAGCGTGAACAGCCGCCTGCAAGCTCTGGAGCGTTCTCAGAGCAGGTTATGCGTGCTTCTGAGGGCATGAAGGCCACGACAGGCATTTATGATGCTGGGCTTGGCGCTCCTGGTGACGAGAAGTCCGGCAAGGCGATCCTTGCAAGGCAGCGTGAGGGCGACGTTGGAACATTCGAATTTCGGGACAACCTGAATGCAGCCGTAGAGCATACCGGACGCATCATGGTCGATCTGATCCCTGTGATTTACGACACGCCTCGCATGGTCCGGATCCTGGGCGAAGATGGCGAGGAAGACTTTGCCGAGATCAATCAGCCGATGGTGAACCCGCAGACGGGCGAACAGGTTGTCAACAATGACCTCAAGCGCGGTGAATATGCCGTGCATGTACGTTCTGGTCCATCTTACACTACGCGTCGCCAGGAAGCTGCCGAGAGCATGTTGCAGTTTATCCAGACGAGCCCGCAATCGGCTCAGATCGTGATGGATCTGGTTGCGAAGAATATGGATTGGCCGGGTGCTGAAGAGTTTGCGGAGCGGTTCAAGAAGATGCTGCCGCCTAATCTTCAGCCTGAGACGGATGATCCGCAGGAACAGCAGCAGCGCCAAGCTGCCGCACAAGCCGCGCAAGAGCAGGAAGCCCTGCAAAAGCGCGCAGTGAATGCCGAAGTTGTGGAAAAGGAAGCCAAGGCCGCGGAATCGCAGGCCGATGCTCAAAAAGCCATGGCCGAAGCCGCTCAGATACAGCTCGAAACGATGCTGCAGTCTGGGCAATTCGAGCGGCTGGTTCAGGAGGTGGTTGCCGCGCAATTAGCGCAGGCGATGGCTCCTCAAGTTCCAGCCCAAATGCCCGTTATGGGCTAACCCCGAGAAGGAGGAGGGCGAAAGCCGTTGCCTGATCAAGAAGCGATAGAGGTTGCTCTGGAAGACCTCTCAGACGTGAGCGATAGCGAGCCGTCTACTGAGACCACCGATAACCCGGAACTCGAACAGCCAGAACAGCAGACCGCAGACGCCGCCGATGAGCCGGAGAAAGCGAAAAGCGAAGACTCTGATAAACAGGAGACTGAAACCAAGTCGCAGCGGCGTCGCCGTTTGCGAAAGGAACGTGAGGACAAGACCCAAGCTGAGCTTGATCGCCTCAGAGCCGAGAATGAGCGGCTAAAGGCGAAAGAGGGTAAGCTGGTGCAGCCTGATCCGAGTCGATACACATCAGAAGCCGAATACCAGGCCGACCTTGCCGCCTTCAAAGTGCGCAAGCAGGATCTGGAAAGCGACTTTGAGCGTGTGGAGACCGATTTTACGGCGGCATCCAGTGAAGGCGACCAGTCTTTCCAGGATGCGATTGCTGATTTTACGGCAGAGGGTGCTGAAAAGTACGACGATTTTGCCGACAAGGTGATCAATAGTCCGCTCCCGTTCACGGCATTGATGGTTGAAACCCTGATGGATTCCGATTTGGGGGCTGATACGGCCTATTACATGGCCCAAAACCCGAAAGAAGTTTCTCGAATTGCTGAATTGCCGCCAGTCGCGCAGGCAAGAGCTATTTTCGAGCTGGAAGCCAAGGTGAAAGACAGCCAGAAGCCGCCACAGTCCAAGGCTCCGGCCCCTGTGAAGCCCGTTCGGGGCGGATCATCGGCCAGCCAAACCAAGCCTGTTTCAGAGATGAGCATGTCCGAATATGCGGCCTACCGTCAGAAACAGATGGAGGCACAAAGCTAATTCGGTCGCGATCCAATTTGATCTGGAGACAGACCCATGGCTAACGCCTTAATCACACCGAGCATTATCGCCAAGGAAGCCCTTGTGCAGCTCGAAAACAACCTCGGGATGGCGAATAACGTCCACCGAGAATACAAGAAAGAGTTCGTCAAGGTTGGCGATACTGTTTCGATCCGCAAGCCGGTCAAATTCTACGCTGCTGATGGCGCGACGCGCGTTAATCAGGACGTCGAAGAGGCCAACACCTCAATCACCGTGGACAAGCAAAAGCATGTGTCCTGGAAGTTCTCTTCCAAGGATCTGACGCTCACGGTTGAGGATTATTCTGAGCGATACATCAAGCCTGCGATGATTGCGCTGGGCAACACAATCGACCGGAATGGCCACGCTCTTTATACGAACATCTGGAACCATGTCGGAACCCCCGGCACCACACCTGCAAACTTTGCAGCCATGGCGGCAGCGGCCCAGCGTCTCGATGAGATGGCGGTGTCTAGCGACATGCGTAAGGCTCTGCTGAACCCTGCTGCCGGTTATGCTGTCGCTGGTACGGCGCAAGGCCTCTACATGAACAGCGTTGCTCAGTCAGCCTATCGCAAGGGTTCGATTGGTGAGATTGCTGGCCTTGAGACCTTCCGTTCACAGAACGTAAGTACGCACACGGTTGGTGTTGCTACAGGTACGCCGCTTGTGAACGGGGCGGATCAGGACGTCACTTATGCGGCGTCGAAATCGACCAACAGCCAGACGCTTAATACTGACGGCTGGACGAACAGCACAACCGGCATTCTGAAAGCCGGTGACGTAATCACGATTGCGGGTGTGTATGCTATGAACCCTGTTCCGGGTGAAGGCACCACGGGCAAGCTGCAAATGCCTTACCTGCAAGAGTTCACGGTGCTTGCTGATGCTGATTCTGGCGCGTCTACCGGCCCTGCGGCCCTGACGATCAGTCCGGCAATCATCATTGATGGCCCTTATCAGACTGTGAGCGCAGCGCCTGCCGATGGTGCGGCGATTACCGTGAAGACTGGTACGGGCGGTACTGGCTACCCGCAAAATCTCGTGTTCCACAAGAACGCATTTGCGTTGGTCACTTGCCCGCTTGAGCTGCCTGATGGCGTCGAGTTCAAGGCGCGTGAGACGCACAAGGGCCTCTCAGTTCGTGTGGTCAAGTCTTACGACATCAACAACGACGAAGACATCATCCGACTTGATGTCCTGTATGGCTGGAAAGCCATTTACCCGGACTTGGCAACACGTCTTGCCGGATAAGGAGAAACCATGAGCGAAGAAAAGAAAGTGCTTCGGAAGTGGGGTTATCACCCGACAGAAGAGGCCCGTATTTTCGAACTCGCTGAAGGTGAAGATCTTCCAGAGGGGTGGGCTCCACGGCCCATCCCAACGGAAGAGGTTTCTGAGCCTGTTAGCGATGAATCTGAAGGCTCTGACGAGTCTGAAGACGGTGACGAGGGCTCAGACGATCTTGCGGCTGAGAATGAAAGCCTCAAGGCGCAGGTTGAAGACCTGACGGCCCAGCTCGAAGCTGCCAATCAGCGCATTGCTGAGCTTGAGGGTGCGGGAAACGAAGAAACTAAGGAAGAGGCTGAGACAACAGATCCCGACCTGAAGATTCCGCATCCAGGCGCTCCTAAACCTGATCTGGTCGAGATTCCCGAAGATTGGGCGCAGACTGGCGCAGGAACGCACTTCCGCCGCATCAAGATCGCGAAGCTGATTGATCCAGAAGCGGAAGTCAGCAGCGATGACGCAGCAATTGCGATCATTGAGGCGGAGCTGGCTAAGCGTGGCTAGAACGGTCGCAGACCTCGCCAAGCGAACCTTGCAGAAACTGCATGTGGTCGAAGGCGAGGAAACTCCGAACGCAGAGGATCAGGCCTTGGTGATTACGGCTTTCAACGACTTTGTTGATGGCCTCTTTGCCGATGGCCTGACTCCATACGCTGACGAGACGGCAACGACAAAAGTCGCATTGGTGGAAGCGACCACTTATACGAACGCGAGTGATTTTCCGTTTCTTGAGCGTCATTTCGAAGGGGTTGCTGCTGTTCTCGCGGTCAATCTTGAGGAAGACCTTGCCGATGGCAAATTAGGCGCTTCTGTCTACCGCCAAGCCATGACGGGGCGTCAGCGGATTGATGCGGCCTTCATGCCGTCCATGATTGCAACCGTTGACAGGGCTTTGCGGCGTATGCCGAGTTCTGTTCTTTGGCCGAGTGACACCTAATGCAGATGGCCCGTGTCGCTGCCGGTCATTACGAGCCTGACGGCGTTGGTGATGGCCGTAAGGTCTGCATCAATCTCTATTCTGAGCTGAACGAGAATGATCCTAACCGCCCTATGCGTCATGTTGTGCGTCCCGGCTCGCTGGATCGTGATCTGGCTGGTGTCTTGAGCAAGATTCCGCGGGGCATTGGTCAGACAGACGGTCACGCAAGTGGTCATGTTTTGGTGGTCGATGATGTGACTGTTCGGACATTTGACCCGTCTACTGTGACCTGGGGCACATTAACCGGCTCATTAGCGGGCTCAGATCGCGTCCAGATGGCCTTTAGCGAGGTTGAGGGCGCAATCCTTGCAAACGGGTCAATCTACGTCTCCACGGGCTCGGCTGTGGCCGCAGCGACCGATGCAGACTATGCGACACTGCTCAGCAATCACTCTCAGACGGCTTTTACCAGCATTACGAGCCTCGGGCAGCGATTGATTGCCACTTATGGAAGCCGGTTTTGCTATTCTGATACGCTGGATTTTAACAACACCACGACACTGAGTTTCTATACTGCGGAGAGTTCACCAGATGCGCTGGTAGCGGCTGTGGCTTTGCAGGGCTCGCTTTACCTGTTTGGAACGGAGACGATAGAGCGCTGGATTGAGACGGGTGACAATGATGCGCCATTCCGTCCGCAAACCAGCTCGGTCATGAATCGCGGTTGCCTGGCGCGGGATACGATTGCGCAGCTGGATAACACGCTGTTCTTCGTCGGGGACGATTATGCGGTCTATCGATTGAACGGCCTGACGCCTGTTTTGATCAGCAAACCTTGGCTCGCCCGAAAGCTGCGCGCTGAAAACGCCTCTGACCTGGTTGCGTCTTACATGGAGCTGGAAGGTCACAGCTTTTACATCCTGAACGGTAAGAATGGCTGTTATGTTTATGACGCTTCCACCCGTGAATGGTTTGTGTGGGAAACTTATGACCAGAACACTTGGGAATGGTCACAGACTGTAGAGGCAGCTGGAAATCATTACGCGATCAGTCGTCTGGGCAGCAATTTTGCGCAGCTCAGCCGGGACTATCCGCAGGAGCTGGGTGTTGAAATCGTTATTGAATGGTCTGCGCATTTGCCGGTCATTGGTGGCAGGCGACCCATACCGAGTATTCGTGTGGATGGCACGAAGGGCAGGGGCTCTGCGGCTGACATCACGCAAGATGCTTACATTTCGATGGCGCTCAGCAAGGATAATGGCATCACGAGGGGAGCTTATCGCTCGCGGTCGATTGGCAAGCAGGGCGAGTACCGAAAGCGGGCCATCTGGCGGCAAAATGGCCGGGCCCGAGAGCCACAGGTGATCGCGTTTTTCCGCAGTAATGATCCGATGATTGTAAACGGCGTGGCCGTGGGCGAGGACTGATGACGAATGAGCAAGTCAATGCCTCCCGGTTCGTAGCGCTTCGCAATCCGGGGTGTGTTTTTGATGTCTCTGACAGGCAGATCACCGTGTCATGTGATGGCAATGAAGAGGTGGTGAGCTTTACCAGCGAGACGCCTGCCAGCACACTAAGGCGTGACCTGGAAGTTGCCGTAGCAAGGGTTTCCAGTGGCGGATAAGCTGGAAGGGATGCCCTCAACAACGCAGGTGGTTGATCCGGCAACAGGGGAAATAATGTCGGAATGGTATGACTTTTTCGAAGAGCTGGTCTTTGGCAGCTCGGATCGATCAGTCGGAACCATTCTATCGGGCCTGAACACCACCACAGCCCGCACAAATGGCCTCATTGCAGGCACGCAGGAAGTCGCTGATGTACTCATAACAGACCGCGGCTCATTGAATGCGGCGCAGGATGCGCAGGACGGCAACATCACGACAGCCTCGCAAAGTGATGGCGGCTTTACCGCTTCGGCCTCGCCCTCATCTGCGAACAACATTTCTGCAGGCAGCGGTTCAAAGACAACCGGAAGTGTCACGGTCACACCTGTCGGCGGGGTTACGCCTTACACTTACGCCTGGACGAAGAAAAGCGGCGACGACATTCCAGCCGACAGCGCTTCGGCGGCAACTACCACGTTCACAGGCTCGGTTACGACCGGCGAATACAAGTTTGCAGTCTACACCTGCACAGTCACGGATTCCACAGGCGGGACACCCCTGACAACCACGGTCGATGTCGGTGTCAGCATTGGCGACAACAGCGTTAGCGGCATCGGCGCGGCTTAGGAGAAAAGAATGGCTTTTTGGGCTCTTGCTGGCGCATCGGCGCTAAGCGGTCTTGCGCAATATGTGGCGGGCAATGAGGCGGCAGATGCCAACAAGGATGCTGCGCGTGAGAATAACCAGCTTCAGCGCTACATGTTTGATCGTACCACAGAGCTTTCTGAGCCGTGGCGGGTTGCGGGGATCGGGGCGCTAAATGAGCAGCAGGCCTTGCTCGGGCTCGCCCCAACTAGCGCCTATGCAGGCTCTGGAGGGTCGCCGGGCGGCAATGACTTTTCAACCTATGTCGGCAATTACGGAGATCTCCAGAACGCGTTTAACGGCCTCACCCCGGCTAATATGAGCCATATTGCGCGAGCGGGTTTTGATGCGAACCAGGACGGCGTGATCGATCAAGGCGAGTTTGGTCAGTTCCACTACCAGACCAACGGGCAGCGCGAGGGGCGCAACATGCCCACGTTTGCGGTTCCGACAGCCGAAGAAACCACAGCAACTCAAGGGGATGCCTATCAGCGCTTCCTTGATGGCGGGTTTGCGCGCTCCATGCTCGAAACCACGAATGCTGATATGGATAATATGATTGGTGCTTTCGGGGCAGGCGGGACAGCCATGTCAGGAGCAACGCTTGGCGCTTTGAATGATCGAAACCGGCGCAATACGAACAACGCCTTCACTCAGCACTGGAACGCATTAGGCGGCATGTCCGGCTCGGGCGGCAATGTTGCAATGACGCAGGGCAATCAGGGCCAGCAGTTCGCGAACGCTTTCAGCGCCAACAATAACAACGCTGCTAACGCTCAAGGCAGCTCGTACATGAACATGGCGAACGCTTTTGGGAACACGCTTCAGAATGGGGCTAACGCGTACATGTACGGCAAAGAAAACGGGTGGTTTGGCTGATGTTTAATGCATTTCAGGCGATTCAGGCGGGGCGGCAGGGCCGTGCAGACCGGGAGCAGCGAGAGCGAAAGAACGCCTTTGCGCAAGCCGGTGAAGCTTACATGGGCGGCGACTATAAAGGCGCTGCGAGCGCTTTGATGCCGTACGATATGCGCGCAGGTGTCCAGATGGCCCAGTTTGGGCAGCAGCAGCAAGCGGGCGCAGACAAAGAAAAACTTCGCAAGCTTTATGAGGGGACTAAGGCGCTCACTC
>JANSXJ010000309.1 GCA_024743015.1 Hyphomonas sp.
CGATGTGCTGACCACAGAAGGTGTCTATCTTGTCGCCGGACCGGCGCGTGAGATCGAGTTCACGCCCACAAATTCCATGTCAGCCAACTTCTCTCTGGCAGGCGGCGAACTGTCGGGCCTGACGGTTGACGGCGTCGACATCACGCCCGGTGCTCCGACATTTGGCGCCGTCTCAAGCGGCTCGCTGGCGGCTCTGTTTACACTTCGCGACACAGACCTGCCCAATTTGCAAAACCAGCTCGACACAATGGCGCAGGACATGATCGATCGATTCACCGATCCGGCGATCGATCCGACGCTTCTGGTTGGTGACCCTGGCCTGTTCCTCGATTCAAACAGCGCCGCGGGTGTGGGTATTGCCGGAAGATTGCAAATCAATTCCCTGGTGGACCCGGCGCAAGGGGGCGCCAGCTGGCGACTGCGTGATGGCCTTGGGGCCGTTACTCAGGGCAATCCCGGCGATACGACCATACTGACGGGACTCGTCGGCGCATTGGAGCAAGTCCGCACCGTGTCTCAACCTGGATTGCAGGGCAGCTACTCCGCCAGTGATCTGATCGCTCAGCTCGGCTCGCTCGCTGGACAGAACCGGATTCAGAATGAAGCCGTCCGCTCTTCCGTTACTTTGCAGCATGATGCCGTAAAGCAAGCGGAGCAGGATCAGATCGGCGTCGACATTGAACGCGAGATGCAGGATCTGCTGCTGATCGAACAGGCCTTTGCTGCCAATGCCCGCGTGCTGGAAGCCGCGAGCCAGATGATCAATCAATTGATGGAGCTGTAGCGCGATGAACTCGGTTTCTCTCAATAGCTTTTTGAGCACGGCCCTCAGCAACTCGATCAGCGAGCTGCGCACGCAAATTGCGGACCGCGCCCAAGAGGCCACCACGGGCCGGCAAGCAGACCTGATCAGCCATCTCAACGGCCGGATCGATCATGCCCTGCTCGGCGACAAGGCGCTCAAGGAGAATGAAGATGATCAGGCCCGCATCGAATTGCGCCAGATTCGTCTATCCTTGTCGGAAAACGCCATGGGGTCCGTGCGCGATCTGACCGAAGGCCTTTCGCTTGAAATGCAGGCCGCTATCGGCATCGAAGACGTTGAACGTCAACAAACTGTCGCGACGCAGGCGCGCGAGGCACTGAGCGAAGTCTTGTCCCGCCTGAATGTCCGCCATGGCGAACGCTACCTGTTCTCAGGGGACGCCACTGCAACCGCGCCCTTTCTGGATGCAGATGCGCTGCTGAACGATCTGCAAACGATCGCGGCCGTTGCGGTCGATGAAGCTGATTTCGCGGCGCAGGTCCAAACCTATTTCGACGATCCGGCGGGCGGCTTTCAGACGAGCTTCTATCAAGGCACTCAGACGGCCAGTGATGGCGATGCGGTATTGCCCAACCAGGGTGCGTTCTCCGATATGTTCTTGGGTCTGTCCATCATGGCACTGTCTGCGCCGGGCACCGCCATTCCGTTCGCCGCGGTTGGCGCACCCGCCATGGATATGGCCCTGGAACGCCTTGAGCGCGGACGCACGCTGCTGGTGGATGTCGAAGCCGGGATCGGTATTCGCCAGGACAGCCTGCGGTCCGAACTTGACCTGCTTGGCCGGGAAAAGCTGTTGCTGACCTCTTCATTTCAGGACCTGACTGGAAAAGATCAGTATGAGGCGGCGACGCAACTCAAGGAACTCGAGGCAAACCTCGAGGCCTCTTACCTGCTAACCTCGCGCCTCTCCAACCTCTCGCTCCTAAATTATCTGAGATAATCATATGCGCCTTACATCTGTTCTCGCCTGTTTCGCTGTCGCCTTGATGCCAGTCTTCGGCTCGTATGCGAGCGCGCAAGCGAAACTCCGCGATATCCTGGATATTGAAGGCGTACGGACGAATGATCTCGTCGGTTACGGCATTGTGGTCGGTCTGAACGGCACCGGAGATTCAGTGCGTAACGCTCCTTTTACCGAGGACTCTCTGACCAATATGCTCGAGCGGCTTGGCATGAATGTGCAGGGCGAAGAGATCAAACCGAACAATGTCGCAGCTGTGCTCGTCACTGCCTCCCTGCCCGCCTTTGCGCGCAATGGTTCAAATATTGATGTGACGGTCGCCTCGATTGGTGATGCTGACAGCCTGCAAGGCGGAACGCTTATTCTCACGCCGCTTCGCGGTGCCGATAATCAAGTCTACGCGGTTGCCCAAGGCAGCGTCATGGTGAGCGGCGTCAATGTCGAAGCCCCTGGAGCCCGCAATACGGTCGGCACACCGACCACGGGCTCAGTCCCTGGGGGCGCGATTGTCGAGCAAGAGATTGGCTTCGACTTTAACGCTCAGAACACGCTGACCCTGGCGCTGCGCAATCCGGACTTCACCACAGCGGCGCGCGTCGAGGATACGATCAACACAACGCTGGGACGGCCGGTGGCCTATATGCGCGACCCAGGAACGATCGAGCTCAATATGGCGAGTATTGGCGGCTCGCCTGCACGCGTATTGGCCGCGATCGAAAACCTCCCGATCAATGTTGAAAGCCCGGCCCGCATAGTCATTGACGAGAAGTCCGGAACGATTGTGCTCGGTCAGGATGTGACGATCTCGAAAGTCGCGATCGCTCAGGGCAATATCTCGATCAAGGTCCGCGAGAACCCTGTCGTGTCGCAGCCTAATCCGTTCGCTGAAGGCGAAACGATCGTGCTGCCGCGCACTGACATTGCCGTGACTCAGACTGGTAATGAGAACATCGCCCTCCTGGAAGCCAACACCACGCTGTCACAGCTGATTGACGGTCTCAACGCGCTCGGGGTGCGGCCGCAGGAGATGGCTGATATTATCCGCGCCATGAGCGCTGCAGGCGCAATCCATGCCGAATTGGTCGTCCGCTAGTCGGCGATCTTGTTCCTGACAAGAGCGTAAACGCGGCGACCCTTACGCGCTGGCAGGGTCTTCCTTTGCGCGCTCAACCACAATGATACCATCCCGCTTCAACTCCATCATCTTGGTGAGGAAGTCTTTCTCAATCTGCTCCGCTGCCGCGGCATCCGGGGCCGGCAAACGCTCAAGCTCGGACCGGAACTGATCCGCCATCCGGTTTGAGATATTGGACAGGAAATACTCTGCCACTTCTGCATATTGGGCCTGCAAGCAGCAAAGCACATCCATCAGGAAGGCTTGCTCGAGCGATTTGAACAGAACCGGGATCTGATTCCGGTTGAGGATCTTCGGCAAGTCTTCGATCGCGAACATACCGCGCTGGATTGGATCAACCTTCTCAGCATGGGCTTCCTGCAGGAAGCCCATGAGCGACTTGCGGCGCTCATTCGGAACCAGACTGAGCATTTCGCCGACCGATTGCAGCTGTGTCGTATCATCTGCACTCGCGACTTCAGCGGCTTGCAGGTACTCCATCTTGACCATGCGCGCGATGACGCTGTCAATGTCGGGTGAGGCCGGTGGCGGGTCGACCATTTCGCCCAGCACCTTGGTCTGCACGTCTTCTTCCAGCAGGCAAATCAACTCCGAACAAAGTGTCGTCTCCAGGTTGCGCAGGATGAGCGCGATAATATTGGGGGTCAGTCCCGCCAGATAAGCGGCAGTCTTCGTAGGCTCGCGTTTCGCAAGTTCGCCCCAGATCTCGGAAAGATTGTCGAGCTTTGGCGCTTCGGCTGGCATCTCTGCGTCGATTGACTGCCCGCCATAGACGAGCTGCAGGCGCGGCTCATCAAGCACCCCTTCGAGGATCTTGCGCGCCGACTCTGATCCACCACGCAGCGAACCGCTATTCAGTCTGAGCTGGCGCAGAAAGTCGATCACGATTTCGATCAACTGCTCGCGCGCAAGCACGGTGATCGTTTCCAGAGACGCCGCGATATTGGCAATCGCTTCATCGTCCAGAAGCTCGACAATGGGTTTTGCCGCGGTTTCACCCAGCATGGCGATCACGACCGCCGCACGCTGCGATGGCGTGATGTGCTGCGTCGTACTTTCCGAGGGTTGAGTCGGGTTTTGTTTCGTCGACACCTAGGCATACCCCCTGATCAAGGCTTCTGTAATTTTGAGCCATCCGTCCGCGAGCACAAAGAACCCGAGTTTGAATGGCAATGAGACAACGGTTGGCGGCACCATCATCATCCCGACCGCCATGAGGACGGAGGCAACCACCAGGTCAATGACCATGAACGGCATGAAAATGACAAAACCGATCTGAAATGCGTGCTTGATTTCTGACAGCATGAAGGCCGTTGAGAGCAACGCGAAAGATGGCTCTTCGTCCGGGCCAATCGGTCGATTGAGCGCATCTGACAACATGAACAGCGCTTCCGGATCGGTGCGCCGCATCATGAATTCACGAAACGGCCCGGTCGTTTGCAGCCAGGCTTCCTGCTCCGTGATCGTGCCATCAATGTAAGGCGACAGGCCATTGGCCCAGGCCTCCATGAAGACCGGCTCCATGATGAAGAAAGTGAGAAACATGGCGAGCGCCATGATCATCATGTTGGGCGGTGCCTGCTGCACACCGAGCGCTTGCCTGAGGATCGAGAAGACGATCACCATGAACGGCAAGCACGTGACCATCATGGCAATGCCC
>JANSXJ010000194.1 GCA_024743015.1 Hyphomonas sp.
AACGCTTTGGATAGCGGTTGAAGACTGATCAGTTTCTGATCCGAGCAGGGAGCAACAACATGCAAGTGAATGGCGAACGACTTTGGCAACGCCTGATGGACATGGCCGCCATTGCCCCAACTGAAAAGGGAGGAAATAACCGCCAAGCGTTGACGGATGAAGATGTCGCCGGTCGCAAGCTGTTTATCAAATGGGCCGAAGCTGCCGGCTGTTCCGTACGGTTGGATGAGATTGGTAACATCTTCGTTCGAAAAGAGGGACTGAACCCGCACGCACCCGTCGTGCTCACTGGTAGTCATCTTGATACACAACCAACGGGTGGCCGGTTCGATGGAATTTATGGTGTTCTCGCCGGGCTCGAAGCGATTGAGACTATGCATGAACAAGGCATCGAAACCGAACATCCAATCGAAATTGCCGTTTGGTGCAATGAAGAAGGAAGTCGATTTCCGAGCTCAATGATGGGTTCTGCGGTTTGGTCTGGAGTCATGCCGCTATCGACGGCTCTGGAGCTGCGCGACATTCAAGGCATCAGCGTCGGAGAAGAGCTTCGGCGAACAGGCCAGCGTGGCGATCTCGAAGCGGTGCCTTTTCCGATCAAGGCCGCCTATGAGCTCCACATTGAGCAGGGCCCAATATTAGAGAATGCCGAGGACATTATTGGCGTTGTAACTGGCGTTCAAAATATGAGTCGTCAGCAGTTTGTGATCACGGGCCAAGAGGCGCATGCTGGGCCAACGCCAATGGCATTGCGGCGCGATCCAATGCGGGCACTCGGAGATTTCTTACCTCGTCTCTATGCGATGTGTGCGCACAATGGCGAGGATGCAAAAATCACCTTTGGTGAAATTCGCGCGGAACCGGGGTCAGGAAACACGATACCAGGACGCTTAGTGATGACATGCGATCTGCGTCATCCGGATCGGATGATTTATGAGGGCATGGTGAATGCGGCTTATGATATTGTTCGAAAGGCTTGCGCCGATGCCAATGTAGACATTGAGATCGAGGAACTTTTCCACGCGCCAGGTGTGACGTTCGATGAAACTTGTGTCAGCATCGTCCACAAAGCGGCAAAGGCAAGTGGTTATCCATACCGTTTAATGTCCAGTGGCGCTGGACACGATGCGTGTAATGTCGCGTCTGTGGCACCGACAGCCATGATCTTCATCCCTTGTCGAGATGGCATTAGTCACAATGAAGCTGAGTACGCAGAGCCGGCACACGTAGAAGCCGGAGCTAATGTCTTACTGTCTGTGTTGCTTGAAAGTAGCCTGGTGAACTGAATAGTTTGAACCGAAGTTCAATTGTAGTCGATTTTAACACTTTTAGGAAAATCAGGATGTTAGACTTAGGGGTTCACACCCCATTCACTAGACAGTGAGGTAAGATACCGAAACTCCAAGAAAGGGTCGCCGTAAATTGGAGCAAAACCAATGCTCTAGTATGCGGCCCATTTTGACTTTGTGCCAGCTTGGACTCGGACCGTGCGGCCCATGGTCATAATGTCGTCGAGTTGCATGAAGATCAAGCCTTTGGATTGGTGTTCAGTCGTTCGAGCGAAATCTTTCCGTGCCCGCCCCAAATTCTGTAGTTCAAATAACGCAAGATCGTCGCCCGGCGCACGGCAGAAACATTCCCTGAATCGGACATTAATCCTTGATATTTTGACACCCTATTTGCCGGACGACATGTAATATTCGCAGAGTGTACCGATATTCCGCAGCGGTACAGAGACAGCCGAAGTAGGCTTCCGGCGCATCGCGGATGAGTCCCTGCTGAGCTTAATCGGACGCGCCAAAGAGTTCCAATTCAAAGTAGGATTGCTTCCACGCCTTTTTCGTACTTACGCCCTTTTCGAAGCTTGCTTCTGCGTTCAGTAGCAATCTTGGCGAGTTCCTTGAGGGCTTCTATGTCCTGCACGATCTGGTCTGTTGTTGGGAGTTCTGGCGGCAAGTCCTCTGCGGGATCATGTCCAGAATAATGGGAACATCTCTTCATTCCCTCGAATATCAGCGGATAGTCATTCGGCGGATCAATACATGCTTCTTCAAGACGTTGCGTCATTATTTCCGGCCTGAATCTCTGAACAACACGGTTTAAAAGTATTTCCTCTACAATTCTCTCCCATGTATCACGCATCTGGGTGTATAGGCCGACGACTGGCTTCCTAAGATTTTCATCAGTGTGGTCATATCCTGACTCATTGAGGCGCTTATTATCACTTTCTATTTCTTTGAGCCGTTCGGACACATTTTTCATCTGCCTCGGCTTTTGTGCATCGTCGATAATACCGAAGTGGTTTTCACCAATACTACTCATCCATTCTTCGTGACAGGCGACGCGAAGCCGCCGCGCTTCCGCATTAAGCATGTGATGAAATAGAATATTGTGTGTAAACACGACCACCTGACGGCCCTTGGCTGCTTCTTCAGCTAACCGACTCGCGACAGATTGCATGCGTGAGTGGTCTAGCGATGAGACCGGATCGTCCACGACGATTCCATGATCTCGCCCGATCTCTTCGAGCTCCGCCAAGAAACAGGCGAGCGCCAACCCACGCTGTTCCCCTTCGCTCAACACTTCGCTGTTATTAGCGACTCGCTGTTGGGCCGACAAAGCCACTTCGACAATACTATTCCCCAAATCGCCGCGATCATTGAGGTCAACCGGAATATGCGTAAGATTCAATGCGGACAATTCATCCCTGAGCGCGTCCTTAAGAGACGGCGTGAGCAGTTTTCGGCGACGAGCCGTAATTTGACGGGTGATGGGGGTTAGCTGGCAAAGGGCCCTGCAAGCGCCTATTTTGAGCCTTTCTTCAAGTTTGGCCCGTCGATCGAGGACTACAGCAATATCCTGGCAGAGCTTTTTGCAATCGTTCAATTCAGCAATTTGCAGAGCCCTCTTTTTTGCTTCCTTATCGTCAGCGGCAAGCCGGTCGAATTCTTCGCTTTCCTCATCTAGTTTCTTTTCGTCGGCGGAAATCGAATCGACGGGTGAGTCCGGGAGGGGCTCAAGTTTATCAAGCTTCGTGTAGTCCTGTTCCTCCAGCGCCTTCTTGAGAATCGTCAGGCGAGCGTTAGCCTTTTCGAAATACTCGCCAATCTTCTCTGCGAATGCCTTCCTCTCGTCGTTTAACGCGCTAAAGCCCGCGATCAGCGTGCCAACTTCTGCCTTGGACTTGATGCTGTAATTTGAAACTAGGGCTGCCGCCTGTTCGAAAGCTGTTTTGGCTGTGGCCGCATCCACAGCGGCTCGATCCTCCAGGTACTCCTCGAAAGCTTTCAATCGAGCGGACGCATCATCGTTCAATTCCTGCTGACACAGGACGCATCGACCGGCGGTCGAAATCGGCGGAGGATCGCTTTCGGGAAAAACTTCCAGTGCAAATTCCCGTGCATATCTCAGCATCTGGCCCCATGTCTCTGAGCCAATATCGGGTATCGGCTGTCCTTTAAACAGATCGCTGGCTGCTCCCTCTGCCGCCTCGCGTTTGCGCACGGCATCTTTCTGCTTTTCCGATAGGGATTCAATCGCCGTATCTCCAATCTTGCTCTCGCACTCTGAGATATTGCCCCGCACTGTTCCCAATGCCTGCTTGGCTTCACGGCGCAAACGCGCCATGGCAGTAGGATCGTTCTTAGATTCTTTGATCAGGCGATCCAGCTCAGCCTGCGCCTCATCCGTCCAAACGGCGTGCTTCTCGATGTGTTCTTTGTACGGCAAATCTGAAAGCACTGTTTCGGGAATCAGTTTTGCCAGAACGCCTGATACTGCCGTACCATCGTTAAAACCGGTAGGCAGCGGGACCCGAATTTCATTATTAAGCGCATCTTCCCTTGTTTTAAATTCGCCATCCAAGCCGCGCGCCGCAAGGCCAAGCTTGTTCAAAAGGTCCAACTCGTAGGGTAGAAACTCGATCTTGCGTTCTTTATCGACGTAAACTCTCGCGGAAGCCGTGTCGAACACGGAAATCCGGGCGAGTTCCGATGGCGGTTGTTTATCACCGCGCCAAACTATCTCCTTCTTCTTTTGCTCGTCGCCGCCGACACGAAAGCCAATCCCCACCTCCGCCGGCGACGCGGGAGCATCGTCGTAGACATTGCCCCGCAACTTGTCTGGTTCCAGGGAGCGGCACATTTGCTTTATGATGCGGCAATACCCGCTTTTGCCCGATCCATTGGGACCGTAGATCAGTGTAATCCCGTTCACTGCGAAGCGGATTGGCGATTGGTCTGATTCAAGCCGATCCACATGCTTCACAGGTCCAAGAGAAGCCAGAACTGTTTTGGGAGCGTTACTGGATGCCTCAGAGAGGTGATCTTTGGCTAAGGTCTCCAGCTCGGGAAGCTCGTCCTCGGAAAGCTTCTGGGACACTTCGATATGCTTTTGCAATACCGAAAGGTCATCTTCGGTAAGCTCTCCGTGTTCCGCAAGGCGACGCAAAGCGTCTCTCTGCCAAGTCGGCCGATTTTCCTTGAACGCCCAATCTAGCAATTCTTCGAATGGCAAGATTTTCCCCTTTCCGGCATCAATTTGCGCAGATCGGCACTCAACCCGGCGCTAAATCAATTCAATACCTCATGCTGAAACCAATTCTTCGCCGCTCGCAGTTTTCAAGGACAACTGGCGACCGCCAATACCCTCGAAAAGTTGCTCACGACACGTAAGTACGATGATCTGAACTTGCTGACCGACCATGTTCAGGATATCGAACATGCGGCCCATTCTCCGATCATCGGAAAACACCAACGCATCATCCAGGACGACGGTGGCGGGATGGCCTTGCTCGACAAGCATCTCGGCAAAAGCGAGACGAACGAGAACAGCGATTTGCTCCTGCGTGCCCATGCTCAGGTGTTCGAAAGATTCTTCGTAGCCGTTCTCGCGGACGACACCGACGATATGCAGGTTCTCGTCAATCGCGATCTCTGCGCCGGGAAACAGGAGCTGCAAGTAGGGACGAACCCGTTTCAGCACCGGCGAAAGATAGCGCTCTTTCGCCTCTGTCTCGGCTGAACGTAGTGTCGATAGTAACAGTGAGAGTGCGGCTACCTCGCGCTGGGAGCGTTGACGCTGGTCGTCGGCCAACTCAAACTCGCGTGCTTTCTGCTGAATGGCCTCGTCGAGGCCAGCGCCTTCAAGAGCTTCAATGTGTGACTTCAGCCCGACCACCTTCTCTTTCAGTTCAGAACGCTTGTCGCGACGCTCTTGGAGCGCTGTTTCCAACCGCGAAATCCGCGCTTCTAGTTGCGGCAACGTCTCGCCCTCACGCTGTCCTTCAAGCTCCGAGACAGCCTTCTGCTGGTCCGCGAGCGCCTTGCCAGCGGTCGTCACACCGGCCTCAAGATCATCATCTGAAACCTGGTCTTCCGCTACAGCCAGTCCCCTCTCCAGCTTATCGAGGCGTTCCTTCCCATCGTCATATCGTGTTTTCACACTTCCCAACTCAGTCTGGACACGGCCCATCTCGTCTTCCGGCCCGCCAAGGGCCGCTCGGGCGGTGGTCTGGGTCTCCCTAGCTTCCTTCGCACTTTCCAGAGCGGCGGCGAGGGTCTGATCTGCTTCTTTCTCCGATGGCAAGCCCTCGATCCCAAGATCGCTCAGCTCCCGTTCGAGAATGGCCTTCAGGCCAACAATGTGGTCGGCAAGCGGCTCCGCACCGGCGTCGTAGTCATCCGTTTCCGGCGCATGCAACTCGGCTTCCTGCCGGGCAAGCTCCGCATTTCGCAGGAGCCTCTCGCGCTTCGCAAGTTGTTCCTCAGCAGCATCAACCGATTTGACGCCGCACTCTTCAAGCGCGGCTTTGAGAGCGTCATTCGCTTCGCGCTGTTGTGCGATGAGGCTATCCCGGTCCTTGATCGCAGGCTGAACAGAAATGCTGCCGTATTCGGGGATGGTGACCGTTGTCGCTTCAACCGCTTCCACCGATGTCTGACCGAGCGCAAGGGCCGCACCATCGACCTCTAAGGTGGACAACCGGTCTGAAGGCATATCGAACGCAACGAGGGTCGCGGCGGCAGAAAGGCGGGATCGCGCAGTTTCCAATTTCTTCGCCGCATCTCGTATCGTTTCAATATTCTCGTCAGTTACGAGAATGGCCGCTGCGCCCTGTTGGGCAGCCCTTTGCTTCTTTTCGGCCTCGTGTGCATTCTCGTACCGCTCCTGAAGCTCACGAATGCGGCCCTCGCGTTGAACGGCAGTGAGAACGCGGCGGGCCATCGACATAGTCTTATCCGCGTCGGTGACGGCATCCTCGGCCTCATTCGCATCTTTGCGAAGCCCCTCGACTTGTTTCCTCAGCTCCTGATTTTTCTCGCGAACCTCGTCGAGCTTCTCCTTCGCCGCTTCAACCGCCTTGGCGTCGGTCGTGATCTGTTCTTTCATAGCGCGACGCTCGGCAAGGGCCTGTTCGGCTTGTTCCAGATTCCGCTTTTTCAGCTCAACATCCGTCGCCGCTGCCTCAATTCGTGATTCCAGCTTGACAAGCTCACCATGTCGGCTCCGCGCTGCGTTCAGCTCCTCCTTGTCCTTCTGGTCTTGCGCTCCCGATGAAAGACGCGCGAGCGTCCCCTGTGCGGCTTCCAGGTCTTCCATAGTGTTGGAGAGATCACTGCGGCGGTTTTGCAGCCCTTCGAGATCGGAACGCAGAGTCTCCACTTCGTCAATCAGCTCCTTGTAATCCCCGCGTGGCCTGCCGGTCGACGTGACAAGTTCGGAGAGCTGTTTGTCCACTGCGTCGGGCAAGGCCCTTCCTCGCCTGCCTCCCAGAACCTCGCCGACTTCCGACTCCAGTGCGCTGTGAAGGTTTGAGCGCGCGCTGTCAGGGAGATCCAACGCGCCAAAGGACTGGCCTTGCTGAACCCAGAG
>JANSXJ010000079.1 GCA_024743015.1 Hyphomonas sp.
ATATTGGAAGCGCCCGCTGCCCACATTATTGTTAAAAATCGAGATCTGGTGATCGTTGATCACGTCGACATCGTGCTGAAGCATCCACGGGCCATTTTTCATCCACAGGATCTCATTGGTAGAGGGGCGGTAGTGAATGATGCGGGAGAGGTCCCGGACGCTTAAGAATAGATCGCCTTTTTTCCAATGTGGGCCATCCGTCAGAACGGGCTGAACGTCATTGAGGTGAAATGGATCGCTGAAATAGGGCAGGTGCGGATACACGAGATGGTCGTAGCCATTTTCGAGGAGGATCTGGCTCAGCGGTTTCTCAAACAAGGTCTCGCCATCCGGCGATATCGAAACCAGTGTATCGTCTTCAAAGCGGTCTCCGACGCGTTGTAAACTCGCAGGCCATTGGCGCTTCACGGTCCAATAGTTGCCCTCGCTGTCGGTCTCAATAGCGTGGTGATAAGCGCCATGGAGTGTCCAATCGAGCTTCGAACACCGGTCGATCTTGATCATTGGCGCATAGAAGTTTTGGAATACGAGGCTGCCATCCGGCTCGATCAGTGGATGATAAATTCCAAAGATATGTGGCAGAAGCTCATCGGTGAGATTCACGCGAGGATCGGGATTGTCGAGCGTACTTGCCTGAGCGCGCAAGTCCTGTGCGATCTCGGCAGTGTTCGGCGCGTAACGATGAATGACATTGCCTGTTGCAAGATCAACGAGCTCCACACTCGTTCGATTGGTGTCACCGTCATAGCGCGACAAAAGAAGCAGATCGTCCTCCGAGGCCGCGTCGGCGGAAAATGAGAACCCGCTTTGATCGTCAAATCTTTGTTCCCAAGCATATTCCGGATGATAATCCTCCGAAAGAACCGAGAAGACCTGAGCCGTGACCGACGGGATGCTGGCAACTTTGAAGGCTGCTTTTGAGAGCACTCCAGAGCGCCCATAGTTTTCAGCGGCGCCTTTTACCATGGCACCATAAGCGACCAGCCCAAGCAAAACGAACAAGGCCACCAGTGCGGCTTGCCACGCCTCAAAATTGAAAGATCGCTTTCGGAGCAGAAATGCTTCCAGGTTCGAAAAAATACGCATCTCTAACCCCTTGCAAGAAGCTGACCATTTCCTCGTACAAGCAGCGCCTGCGCTGCACTTCCGTGTTGATCAGCTTTCAAGGCAGCAAGCCGTTTCGCCGCTAAGTCGGAATCCTAAGACCAATTCAGGGGAGAATCCAAGTTAGTGATGTTTTACGCGGCTGCCATCAGGCTCGTGAACAAACTCAAACCATCGGTGCCGCCTTCGTGGCCACCAATCGCGCGCTCCGGGTGGGGCATCATACCGAGGACGCGTCCATTCTCGCTGATCACGCCAGCAATATCGCGCGCCGACCCGTTCGGGTTGCCAACATAGCGGAATGCGACGCGGCCTTCGCCTTCCAGAGTATCCAGTGTTTTATCGTCAGCAACATAGTTGCCGTCATGGTGGGCGATCGGAATCGAAATCTCTGATTCGCTGTCATAGGCGCTGGTGAAGGCGCTATTGCTGGTCTCGATTTTCAATTGCTGTGGTCGGCAGACAAAATCGAGGCTGGTATTGCGCATCAATGCGCCCGGCAGCAGGCCCGTTTCACACAGGATCTGGAACCCATTGCAGACGCCGAGAATGTAACCGCCCCGCTCTGCATGGGCGTGGAGCTGCGTGATCACCGGGCTGTTCGCAGCCATCGCGCCGCAGCGAAGATAATCGCCGTATGAAAATCCACCGGGCACCATGACGAGGTCTGTTCCGGCTGGGATCGTGCCATCCTTGTGCCAGACCATGGCCGGGTCCTTCCCGCTTGCCTGGCGCAAGGCCACTTGTGCATCGCGGTCGCAGTTCGATCCGGGGAAGACAATCACAGCGGATTTCATGGTCGCTCCTGTTCTTGCGCCCGCCTTTAGCAGGGAGTCGGGGGAAAAGGGAAGTTCCCTTTCTGGTATTTGTGGCTGGAATTTCTTGATTGACCTTGTCGCTCAGCTTGGCCACACCGCCCGACATGGCAGATCAGCATCTCTATCGCGGCAATGCGCCGGTCCGGGTCAATAAATGGATGGCCGAGCTTGGCCTGTGTTCACGCCGCGAAGCGGAAGCACTGATAGAGGCTGGTGGTGTCATGATTGATGACGCTATCATCGAGCGCCCTGGGCACAAAATTGAACCCGGACAGACTCTGACACTGACCGACGCGGCTGAGCGCTCAATTGCCGAAAAGTTCACGGCGGTTCTTAACAAGCCTGTCGACTATGTCTCGGCCCAGCCGGAAGATGGGCAGGTCCCCGCCGTCCGCTTGCTAAAGTCCAGCAACGCGATGGATGGCAGCCACGGCCCGGGCAAGACGGCCAGCCTGGCACCGCTCGGACGGTTGGACCAGGATTCTCACGGGCTCCTCCTCCTGTCGGAGGATGGGGTACTCGCCAAAGCCATTATCGGGCCTCAGCATAGCCTCGAGAAAGAGTATCTCGTCACCGTCAAAGGTGAGATCAAGGAAGGGCGGCTGACCCTGCTCCGCAACGGGTTGAGCCTTGATAATCGCCGTCTCAAACCGGCCAAGGTGACGCGTGAAGGCGGCCAGACCTTGCGTTTCGTCCTGAAGGAAGGCCGCAAGCGACAAATTCGCCGCATGTGCGATCTCGTTGGACTGCGCGTGACGGATCTTCAGCGTATCCGTATCGGGCCCCTACACCTCGGCGACCTACCAAGCGGCAAGTGGCGGACCCTGAAAGCGAGAGAGCGCGCGGCCTTGATCGCGGCGTCGCTGCCACCGCGGCCAAAGCGTCTGACGGATGAGGATGGCAAGCCGATCCGCAAGGGGCGGAGCTTTGTCGGGCGCGGCGGAGCGAAACCCAATCGCGACAAATCAAAACAGATCGATGAGTATCGCAAGCGCAAATCGCGCAACAATCGCGACGATTAGCTGCCTGCGTCTGAGGCGGCCTGGGCCGTAAAGGCTTCGGCTTTTTCGCTTGGCGCAGGCGCCACGAGTTGCAGCGCACCAGGAGTTGGTTTCAGCGGCGTCAGTCTAAACGAAATCGGAGCCGCCGCTTTGGTCGGAACAGGCGGCGCATCTGCAATCCGCGCCACGGGCTCAGTTGGCGGAGCCGGCAATGGCGGGGCGGTGACCGGCGGTGCAGGAAGCGGCGGCGCAATACGCGCCATTTCAACCGGTTCAATCGTTTCGACGGGCGCGGCGAGAGCGGCGGGTGGGACTGGCGCAGCCGGTGCCTTCATCACTGCGGAAACCCGTGTTTCACTATCACCGAGCAAATCTGGCACGTGTATGGGCGCAGGGGCCTCGGCGCCCAGCAGTTCTTCCTCGACTTTTGGTTCAGGCTGATAGCCTTCAGGAACGTGGACCTGGTAGCGCATTTTCGGTTCCATACGGACTGATTCAGATATGCCGGATACCGCGCCAGGACGGTAGGACGCCGCCCCAGGGTTTGATTTCAGTTCGCAGCGCCCCTCAACGGAATAAACCGCCGGAGTCATCGACCAGGCGACGCAGCGGGCATCCAGATGACACGCCTTCGCGCAGGCATCGACACTGCTTGCAGGTTCAGAGCGCAGCAGGTCGCCAAACCGATAAGTGTTTTCTTGCACCACGAGTGGCGCTCCGGCGAGGGCCAGATCCCCTGTCGCGCTTGGCGGAGTTTCCGGAGTGGGTTTGGTCGCGCCAGCTGGCAATGCCAGGCAAGACGCGGCAATCAGAACAGGGACAAAGCGCATGCGTTTGGTTCCACTTCACACGAGGTTTGGCGACAGTATGCCATTACTGGCCTTAATAGAGTGTGTGCATGGGCGGGACGGTGCGCGTTGCCGCGCGAGCGTTGCCACCCAGCTGCGCTGAGCGACAAATGTAGATTTTCTCGCTCGCATGATCGCAATTCAGAGTTTAGGCTCCATATGGATCAGCTGCCGCCTTGTTCTGAGCGCGTGCAGACCTCTTTCGATCGGGACAGAGAATGGCGAACAAGCAGGCAATCTTTCTGGAAGGCAACCTGCTGCGCCATATCAGTATCATGTCCGCCTCGGCGAGCATCGGGCTTGTCTCAGTTTTTCTGGTCGACTTCGCGGATTTGCTGTTCATTTCCATGCTGGGAGAACAGGAGCTTGCAGCAGCCGTAGGGTTTGCCGGGACCGTGCTGTTTTTCACCTTCTCGGTGTCTATTGGGATGACGATTGCGACGAGCGCCCTGGTGGCGCAACGGCTCGGACAAGGGGTCGCTGACGAAGCCCGTAAGATCGCAACCAGCGTGCTGCTCTTCGGCATTGTCATCACCTCCATCCTCGCTGTGTTGTGCTGGTTCTACGCGCCTGTTCTGCTCCGCCTGATCGGGGCGAAAGGCTACACGCTAGATCTGGCGGTCGGTTATTTCAGAATTGTCGTAACCGTTATGCCGATTGGGGCGATCGGGATGATGGCGACGGGAATCCTGCGTGCGCATGGCGATGCGCGCCGGGCGATGACGGTGACGCTAACGGCTGGAGCAGTGAATGCCATCCTCGACCCGATCCTGATCTTCGGGTTCGGCCTGGGTCTCGATGGCGCTGCCTATGCATCGGTAGCGGCGCGTTTCGCAACCATGTTGACGGCGCTATATCCAATTTTCCGGCATTATGGCGGGTTCGCCAAGATCGACGCGGCGCGCTTCAAGACGGATCTGAAGCCGATTGTTGCGATCGCGGCCCCCGCCATGCTGACCAATGTGGCAACGCCTTTCGGCAACGGGTTCGTCACAAGGGCGGTCTCCGAGTTCGGAGATCCTGCTGTGGCCGCGATGGCGGTCGCAGGCCGCCTAACACCGCTCGCCTTCTGCGTGATCTTTGCCTTGTCCGGCGCGGTTGGCCCCATCATCGGGCAGAATTTCGGGGCCAAACAGTTTGACCGGGTCCGGGGAACTTTGATCAAGTCGGTGCAGTTTACAGCTGCCTATGTCGTCTTGATCTGGTTGGCTCTGGTATTGGGAAACAGCGCCATCTCGGCCAGTTTCAATCTTAGCGAAGAGGGCGCTCGGATTATATTCTGGTTCGCGGTCGCGGTTGCGCCGCTCTTCATTTTCAATGGGACATTGTTTGTCTCGAATGCGGCATTCAACAATCTACGCAGACCCTTGTTCTCCACCTTTCTAAACTGGGGCAAGAACACGATCGGCGTGGTGCCTTTCATCTATATCGGCGCCGAGCTTGGCGGTGCGCCGGGTGTCCTGATTGGACAGGCCTTGGGCGGTGTCCTGTTCGGAATCCTCGGGTTCTGGCTCGCCTACCGACTGGTCGGTCGATATGAGAGCGGCAAATCGGATCCCGACAAGGGGATGAAATTCCCCCTTCTCCGCCGCCGGGCAGAAGCGCCATTCAATTCGCCGCGGTCTTAGTCGCAGGCCTCATATTTGAGATTGATGCTCGGCCCGTTTCCAGCCGCGCCGAAGATCAGATTGCCGTCACCGTCGACGGCGTAATCATCCAGTAGTAGTGCACCTTCGCGCATGACCAGGGTCTCATTGAGAAAGACTTCGGTCTGGAAGCGCTCGGAATAGTATGAGCACGCACCGTCTTTCAGATAGCCCTCATATTGGTCGTCCCGTTTCTTCCAGTAGACCTCGCATCCCGGTTTCAGGAAGAAGTCGTCTGCTGAAAGCGCGGCCTGTTTTGCCGGATCGAGATGCATGTCAGTCAACCGGTCCGGGTCATTCGGCGTGTAGATGGTCAGCTGAATGGCTTGTTCCGCCGCGTTTACGGTGAAGGCATACACACGCTGGCGATACAGGTCTTGCGGATCATAGTGTTGATATTGCTGAGCGTAGATCTGGCGCCCTGGAATGCCGGCAATGAAAACGGGCTGGAATGTGTGGTGACGGTGGCGGTGGCGCTCTGAAGCGGGCAAGTCTGCGATCGCCTGGCGGTAGACTTGCTGGTGGTTCTCATAGGTTCCGGGAAACCAAGTGAGCAGCTCATCGAGCTGCGTCTCTAGCGATGCGGGCGCCGCGTAAGACGTCGCGCAGGCTGACAGAGCAAGGATCGCTGCCGGTCCAAATGATCTCAGTTTCATTCCGATCTCCTGAAAGGCGATCAGAAAACCGCTAATTACTTTCAGACACAACCCGCCGGGCGATAACCATGGCCTGGACTTCACCGGCGCCTTCGAAAATGTTGAGAATGCGAGCATCCTGCAAAACCCGGCTGATCGGGTATTCCAGAGCGAACCCATTGCCGCCATGGATTTGCAGCGCATTGTCCGCGGCGGCCCATGCCGCACGGGCGGCGAGCAGCTTGGCCATTCCGGCTTCCAGGTCGCAACGTTTGTCGGAGTCTTTCTGGCGGGCCGAGAAATAGGTCAGCTGGCGAATCCCCACCAGCTCCGCGGCCATCATGACCAGCTTATTGGCCACGCGCGGGAATTCGAAAATCGGCTGACCGAACTGGTTGCGATCCAGCGCGTATCGAAGACCGAGCTCATAGGCGCACTGGGCCACCCCGACGGCGCGGGCGGCGGTCTGGATACGGGCCGACTCAAACGTCGCCATCAAATGTTTGAACCCCATGCCTTCCGTCTCGCCGAGCAGGTTGGCTGCGGGTACTTCGAATTCATCAAATCCGATTTCGTACTCTTTCATGCCGCGATAGCCGAGGACTTCGATCTCTCCGCCTGTCATGCCTTCAGCCGGGAAAGGGTGCTCATCGCTGCCGCGCGGTTTCTCTGCCAGAAACATGGAGAGCCCGGAAAAATTGTTCGTGTCGGGATCGGTCCGCGCCAGAAGCGTCATCAAGTCGGCGCGAACGGGGTGCGTGATCCAGGTCTTGTTTCCCGTGATCTTGTAGGTTTCGCCATCCTTGACCGCGCGGGTGCGAAGCGCACCGAGGTCTGATCCGGTATTTGGTTCTGTAAATACCGCGGTTGGCAAGATTTCGCCGCTCGCAATGGCGGGCAGGTATTTTTCTTTCTGGGCATCGGTGCCGCCGATGAGGATCAGCTCCGCCGCAATTTCTGAACGCGTACCAAGTGAACCGGTGCCAATATACGCGCGCGAGAGCTCTTCGGAGACGACGCACATCGCCGTTTTTCCCATGCCGAGGCCGCCAAACGCTTCCGGGATCGTCAGGCCGAACACGCCCAGTTCCGCCATCTCATTGACGACATCCATCGGAATATAGTCGTTCTTGAGGTGCCATTCGTGCGCGTAAGGCGCGATCTTGTCCTCAGAATAGCGACGAAACTGATCACGGATCATCGACATGGTTTCGTCTTCGCCCGTATTCTCAACCGTTGCGCGCCCAAGGCTGTCGGGTAGGTGCTTTGCGGCAGCCGCCATGCTGTCCGGCGTCAGACCCTTGGTGATCAGCGTATGGACGGCCGGAGTGTTGAACAGGGTGTCGACTTCAGCAAGCGCGTTCAGTTCGTGCGGACGGATCGTCTCGCCCTGGTTCATTGGCACGCCCGATACCAGATCCGCCAGATACTTGCTGAACAGGATCTGCGCGAGCAGCGCATCAATCTCGCCAAGCTTGCCGTCGGCTTCCAAACGCGTCGCCCAGTTTGCAGTTTCGCGCAGCGTCTCAATATAGGTAACGACCCAGCCATAACCGTGGGCAAGATGCTGATTGGCGGAGAAGGTGGTCCGATCGATCTTGCCTTCAGGAGCGAGCACCGCACTGACTTTCTCATGCAACGCGGACTTATAAGTATCGGTTGCGGTGACGGCGTCCTGTAAAAGGTCGGTCAATCCAGCGAGAACCTGATTGTCTTGCACAGTGGCCGATCCATCCATGACCGCATCCTCCAAACTTTGATGTCGCTTATGTATGGCGCACCCCTGGGGAAGTCACGGGCTTTTGCTGCGGCGCAGCGAAGCATGCCGCGACGATGGGACGAAAACTCATGTCGTCATATTTTGATTTTTCACTTGCCAAGACGAGAAGAGACGATAGATAGCCATGAAAAGTGATAACATAACACGAGTTGAAAAGCATGTCGCGTATCCTCCTTCTGGCTTCTATTTCCCCTCTGGTGCTGGCCCCACTGGTTCAGGCCCAATCTGACGATGAGCGCCGCGAGGAGACGATCATTGTCACTACGCCCGGCCCGGATCGTGCTGCTGATGAACTGATTGGCAAGGCGACCGCGGTGGATCGCGAAGACTTGCTTGAAACGCTTCAGAGCACACTCGGCGACACGCTTGATCGCCAACCTGGTGTCTCGACGACATTCTTCGGGCAGGGCGCAAGCCGCCCGGTCCTGCGCGGCTTGGGGGCAGAGCGCGTCCAGGTTCTTACAAACGGGATCGGCGTGATCGACGCGTCTGCGGCGTCTCCGGACCATCAGGTGTCGGCGGATGGTATTGATGCCGAAGCGATTGAAATCCTGCGCGGCCCAGCGGCGCTGGCCTATGGTGGTCAAGCGATTGGCGGCGTCGTCAACGTCATTGATGGACTGATTGCGGAAGAAAAGCCCGACCAACCAGTCTCGGGCGATTTGTTTGCCGGTTATAACAGCGTCAATGAAGGCAGCGAGCTTGCGGGCCGCGGTCAGTTCGTGGCTGGCGATTTCGTGCTGAGCCTATCCGCTTCGCAGCGTGATTTCGACAAATACGATATTCCGGATTTTGCTGAATCTTCCCTGCAACGGGCGCTAGAGGAAGCGGAAGAGGAAGACCACGACGACGATGATCACGAGGAAGAAGAGGAAGTCCGCGACACGCTGGAGAACTCCTTTGTTGAAACACAGACCCTCGCCGCAGGCCTGAGCTGGGTGGGTGACAATGCTTTCCTGGGCATCGCGGTGCGCCAGCAAACCTCGGAATATGGTCTGCCGGGTCACAGCCATGAACATGAGCATGAAGAAGACGGCGACGATCACGGTGACGAGGAAGAAGAGGAAGAAAATCCGTTCATCGACCTCGAGCAAACGCGGATTGATGTCCGCGGTGGGGTCTCGGTCAATAACGGCTTCCTGACGGATGTGACCGGTACGCTCGCCATTGTCGATTACGAGCATACGGAATTCGAAGCTCCCGGCGAGGCTGGTACCGTGTTCGATTCTGAAGGCGTCGAAGGGCGCCTGGAACTCGGTCATGAGATTGGCGGATTTACAGGCGCGGTCGGCGTTCAGTTCATCGACAAGACGCTGGATGCGGTGGGCGAAGAAGCCTTCTTGACCAAGACTGACACCCAATCCTTCGGTGCGTTTCTCTACGAAACACAGGAATGGGATAGCGGCTTCGGCATCGAAGGTGGATTGCGCGTAGAGATGGTAGAGCTCGATAATGTCGACATGGGCTCGGCCGATTTCGACCTGTTCAGCGGCTCGATCGGTATCCATCAACACTATGCATCAGGCCTGTTTCTTGGTGGGCAGGTCTCCTACACAGAGCGCGCGCCGAATGAGAGTGAGTTGTTTGCCTTCGGTCCGCACCTCGCGACGGAGCAGTTTGAAGTTGGCAACGCGACCCTGAACAAGGAAACCGGATTGAACCTCGAAGCCACAGCGCGTTGGCGCGGTGACAATGGCAGCATTGGGGTCAACGTTTTCCACACAGATTTCAATGACTTCATCTATCTGACGCCCGGACTGGCGTTTGAGGATGGTGTTGTGAGCGACGAAGCGGACGGACTGCCGGTCTTCGCGTTCACCCAGGAAGGCGCGAGTTTTTATGGTGGCGAGATCTATGCGGAATACTTTATTGATGCCGGACCCCTCGGTGCCGAATGGGCGTTCGATGCCAGCCTTGATTTCGTTGAGGGCGACCTCGATAGCGGCGGCAATGTTCCGTTCGTTCCGCCCGTGACCCTGAACGCAGGTGCGAGCGCTGAATGGGGAGCGTTCGAGCTTGGCGCGGCGATCACGGTTGCGGAAGACCAAGTCGATGCAGGTGAAGGATCGCTCGTGACCGATGGGTACACGACGCTTGATCTAAGGGGCGAAGTTGATCTTTCAGACTTTGGTATCGGCGCTGACGGCACCGAAGCATTCATCGAGGCGCGCAATGTCACCGATGAAGAGGTTCGCTACGCCACTTCGGTTCTGAAAGACGTAGCTCCCGCACCAGGGCAAAATATTCGGGTCGGCATCCGGGTGGCCTTCTAATGGCGGCCCGTGCCCACAAAGCAGCGACGATAGACGGCTTGGCGATCTCACTCTCCGGCCTCTGCCTCATCCACTGTCTGGTCCTTCCAATTTTGTCGGCGAGTCTCCCAATCGTCGGCATGTGGGCTGAAGCGGAATGGCTTCACAAAGCGTTTGTCGTCGCTGCATTCCCTCTTTCACTTCTGAGGCTGACCTCAACCGCGGCGAATAATGCTGTGACGGCCTTGATCGTCAGTGGGTTATGGCTTCTGGTCGCCGGGGCCTTTGTCGAGGCATTGCACGATTTCGAGACGCTGCTGACGGTTCTGGGCGGCACGATGCTCGCAGCCGGTCATGCGCTCGGATGGAAACGCGCTCATGCGGAGTCCCACTCATAAGCCTGACCCGCTTGTTCAATATGGTCCAGGTGCGCATTCAGTGGGCCCCAATCGTCGTGCTCAGCAATTGGTGCCCATAAAGCTTCCACCGTGTCGATGATCAAATCGACGGGACGGTCAGCCTGGAAGTAGGGATGCTGGAGCCGCTCGGGTCGGTCAGGCGTGCGCGCCTCAATTTGGGTGCGGACCTTGCCAAAGGATTCGGCGTCATAGAGCGCCGCCTGTGGGCTGCGTGCAGCTCGGTCTACACTCGCTGTTCCGCCAAACCAGTCGAAAAAGACCTGCGGCCAGACGGCGTCGCTTTCGGTCATCCACGCATAGAAATCCTGCAGAAACAGTAAATCGTCTCGCAGCACCTCTCCGCGTTTAATGCCAAGCAAAGCCAGAGTGTGCGCCGCAAAACTCTCCTGGTAAGCCGGTTCATAGACTTTCATTGCGGCTGAGAGATCGTCGGCATCAGCGACCAGGCTGATAGCGCCGCCAAGCTGCTGTAGCGCCCAGAGACCCTGTGTCGGTTGCCGCCCAAATCGATACAGGCCCTGACTGTCGAAATAGGCTGCGGTAAAGTTCGGATCACTCTTCTCGAGGAAGCGCCAGGGACCAAAGTCGAACGTCTCGCCGGTAATGTTGAAATTGTCTGTGTTCATGACGCCGTGCACGAAGCCGACAGCCATCCATTGACCGATCATTTGAGCGGTCGCTGCGCTCATGCGTTCAAACAGGGCGGGCGCGGCCTTGCCGAGGGATTCATCTGCGCAGTCGGGATAGTAATGCTTGATCACGTGCTGGATCAGCGCCGCCATGCCCTCTGTATCATCATGGTATGCGGCACGCTGAAACGTGCCAAAACGAAGATGCGAATGGTTTAGCCGGACCATGACGGCCGATCGCGTCGGCGAGGGCTCATCTTTGCGATGCAGGTCTTCGCCGGTTTCGATCAAGCTGAAAATCTTCGACGTATTGACACCGAGCGCTTCAAGATAACTGGCGGCCAAAACTTCGCGGACGCCGCCTTTCAGCGTCAACCGGCCATCGCCTTGCCGCGACCAGCGCGTCTGCCCAGATCCCTTGGTGCCAAGATCGAGCCAGCGCCCGTCTTCATCTTTCAACTGCGCAAACAAGAATCCGCGGCCATCGCCAAGGTCCGGATTATATACGTGAAACTGGTGCCCATGATAGCGCAGCGCGAGCGGAGTCTCGAGGTTTCCAGGCAGTGATTCGAAGCGCCCGAAGTGGCGAGTCCATGCCGTCGCGTCACTTAGAGTCAGGCCAAGTTTTTCGGCCCAACGCGTGTTGCTGTAGCGCAACACAGTCTGTGGAAACGAGGCAGGCTCTGCTGCATCTGCGAAGAAGGAAGAAATTTCCAGAATTGGGGGCGTCATGCGCCTATCTAATCGCGAACAGGGCGGATTTCATAGGGATGTTTGGCATAAATCTCGATCTCGGCGCAATCCGGGGGGATAATCGTCAGCGCTGTCATCCCAACCATGCTGCGGCGCAGCATAAGACCCTCTTTTACGTAGCGTTTACTTGCCTAGTCTCTTAGGGGCGACTGCGCCGTCGAAGGACGGAGAATAATGACAGTTGATTAGAATTTTCACGGAGGAATATATGACGCTAAGTAGAAAACTCATCTGCGGAGCATCGCTTGCTGCGCTAATGGCAGGCGGAACCGCCTACGCGCAGGACCAAGGCGGCGACGAGCTGCGTCAGCAAACGGTGACGGTGACCGGGTCATTCATCGCTGGCACGCCAGAAGACGCTGCGCTTCCGGTTGATGTTCTAACCGCGCAGGATTTGAAGCTTGAGGGTGATCCATCGATTACCGAGTTGATCCGGAATTTGGGTGTTTCATCAGGTGTGGATGGACAGACCAACCAGTTCGCGTCGAACGGCCTGGAGGGGACTTCGAACATCAACCTGCGTGGCCTTGGACCTGCACGGACGCTCGTATTGCTGAACGGTCGCCGAGAAGCGCCTGCACCTTACGCCATCGGTGAGCAGGCTCAGCTTTTCGTTGACACGAACATGATTCCATCTGCCGCGATCGGTCGCGTCGAAGTTCTGAAAGACGGCGCCGCGGCTCTGTATGGTTCTGACGCTATCGCCGGCGTTGTGAACTTCATTACGCGCGACGATCTTGATGGCTTTGAAGTGTCTGGAAGTTTCCAGCAATTCGACGGCACGGATGGCGAGTACGACGTTTCAGCAGCTTATGGTTTGCAAGGCAGTAACTGGAACTGGGTAACGTCGGTTGGCTATCAGTTCCGCAATGAAGCAACGCTGCTTGATCAGGATTGGGCTATTCTTCCCTTCGCTGACAATCCCGTCGG
>JANSXJ010000408.1 GCA_024743015.1 Hyphomonas sp.
CCCAGCAGTTTCTTCGCCATGATAGCCTCTCTGGCAGTTTACGGTGTCTGGTGGTCTTTCGATCCAGACGCCAGGGTTTAGAGGGTTCGTGGTCCGGGCTGACGGCCCCTCCCACAAACATTTATGTATGTTCCGAGGAACAAGTCGCGGCGTAAAGCACTTTCGCCGGGCCGGGTCAACTCTCACTGCTGCTCCCGTGAGATCAAATTTGCTTCATAATGTGAAGATTGTGGTTGCCACCGCGCTGTACATTGTGGTGCCAATATATCGAGGGAATAACGTAGAACTTTATTGGAGTGTGAAGTTCATGTCGAAATCCAGGCTCATCTCAATAGCCAAGACAACCGCTCTGATCGCCGCGGGCGCAATCCTTGCCGCATGCGGCGGTGGAGGCGGGGGGAGCACGCCAGCACCGCCAACCTCTGTTTCGCCTCCAACACCACCCACAAGCCAGGCACCGACCTGGACCCAGGGCGTGTTCGAACCAGCAAGCACATTCAAAGACCAGTGCGCGGCCCCTCGCAGCGGTGTCGATATTGAAGGAAACCCGTTTCCGGACCAGCAAGGAACCCTCCTGGAAGAGCTTTTCTGGCTGCGCTCCTGGACAAACGAAACATATCTCTGGAATGACGAAGTCACGGACCAGAACCCAGCTGGGTTCTCTGATCGCCTCTCATACTTTGCGGTGCTGAAAACCAACGCGGTTGAGGCCTCGGGCGAAGACCGCGACGATTTCCATTTCAGTCAATCAACCGAAGCCTTTCTCGCAGCGCGCAACTCGGTCGGAAACCCCGGCTTTGGGGCCTCATTTGCGGTATTACAGGGCAGTCGCCCGCGCGACATAAGGGTCGCCTATACGGAACCCAATTCGCCCGCCTCAACACCGGTCAGTGGCATCATTCCATTCCCAAGGGGCACGCGGATTCTGGAAATTGACGGAATGGACGTGGTCAACGGATTTACGACTCAGGCGGAAATCGATCAGCTGAACGCCGTCTTGTTTTCACCAGCCAGCGTCGGCCTGAGCCACCAGTTTCGCGTACAGGACACCGACGGAACCATTCGAACCTTCAGCCTGACGACCGAAGACATTTCCCGGAAGCCCGTTCTCACGACGTCGGTTATCAACACCGCGACCGGAAACGTCGGCTATATCATGTTCAACACATTCAGCCCTTTCTCATCTGAGGAAGAGATCATTCTGGCCATGCAGGACATGCAGGCAGCCGGCGTATCCGACCTGGTCCTTGATCTGCGCTACAATGGTGGGGGGCTTTTGGCTGTCGCCTCGCAAGTCGCTTACATGATCGCCGGTCCGTCGCGCACGTCCGGCGCAGCCTTTGAACAATTGGTGTTCAACGATGATGCCGGGAACTTCAATCCGGTGACGGGAGAAAGGAATGATCCAATCCCGTTTTATAACGAAGTGCTCGGATTCGATTCCGGATCAAGCTTGTCCACCGGTGCGTCGCTACCGGCCTTGAACCTCAATCGCGTTTTCATTCTCTCCACTGGCCGCACCTGTAGCGCCAGTGAGGCCGTCATCAACGGGCTGCGCGGCGTCGATGTCGAAGTCGTTCTGATCGGGAACACGACCTGCGGCAAACCCTACGGGTTCTATCCTCAGGACAATTGCGGCGAGACCTATTACACGATCCAGTTCCAGGGCACCAATGACAAAGGGTTCGGTGCGTATGCGGATGGCTTCATTCCAAACAACTCGACCGCCAATTTCGGGGTGCGGATCTCCGGCTGTCAGGTGGGTGATGACCTGAACAATCCGCTTGGCTCAACGGCGGAAGGCTTGCTTGCCGCGGCTCTCAGTTACCGGACCACAAATTCTTGCCCCGCCGTATCATCGAAGACAGTCGCCACATTTGTCGGGAACAAGACGACCGACGCGCTGGAGATCTCACCCGAAGCAGAGGCGCGCGATTACTTTCTGCGCAACAATCGAGACATGAGCATGCCGAGATGATCAAGAAACTATTCAGCCTTGCCGCAATTGTCTCGTTCGGAGCATGCCAGCATCAAGCGCAGCCGCTGCCAGCGGTTTTGTCTGATGGCTCAGAAGAGACTCTGAACCTTTTACGATCAGACATGGCGGCGGCGCTGGATCGTGCGCGTATAGAATTCGGCGCAGGTGATCTCACACAGTCCTCAGTGTTCGTCATCGTTCCGCCGCCCCTGGGTCCAAACGAGACACGCAGCACGGTCACGCCCGAGCGCTACCGATTGGAGATCCAGGGTCAGACCTGTTTCGCCGTGCACGAGAAATCGGACGCGCGCATTGAACTGCAGAACACACCCTGCCGCGCTTTGTAGAGACTCCCGGAACAACAAAAAAACCCGCGGCTGTCTTCGCCGCGGGTTTTAATGATGATGAGATTGCACTCTAGATGAACGCGTAGCCGTTTGCGTTGATATAGTTGATCAACTCATTCCGGCGTCGGCCGGGATCAGGGTGAGTCGACATAAATTCAGGCGGGCGATTGCCGGCACTTTTCTTGTCCATCAATTCCCACAGGCGTGGCGCCTGGGTCACGTCATAGCCAGCTTTGTGCATGTAATCGACACCGAGTTTGTCGGCCTGCAATTCATGGTTTCGGCTGTACGGCAGGAGCACCCCAAACTGGATCGCAGCACCGCCCAGCGCAGCCAGCGTGTTGCCGTACTGGCGCAGCTCTTCTGACTGGGCAATCGCGACCTGACCGGCGACCATGGCCACCTGGGCCGTGACTTGCGCCGAAGCACGAGCCGCCGAGTGACGACCATCAATGTGCCCGGCCTCATGGCCAAGAATAGAGGCCAGCTGGTCATCATTTTCAGTCAGCTCGGTGATCCCGCGATAGACGCCGACTTGCTGTCCGGGCATCACGAAGGCGTTGACATCGTCAGTATCAAAGACCGCAACCTCCCACTCATTGGGAACGTAAGCGACGTCCTGATTATACTTGTCCTTTAGCGCCGCGGAGCGACCTTTCGCGGTCCGGTCCCATGTCGTCAAAACGCGGTTGCGCAGGCGGCTATCACCGGTTTGCGGTGTCTGCTTCTTCATCTCTGACCAGGCCGTGGTCGACATGGCCGCCAGTGAGGCATTGTCAAACCCGGGCAGGATAAGCTGCTGCTCGCCCGTGACAGGATTGGTGGAACAGCCCGTGACAATCGGAACAATCGTCCCGCAAGCCAGGCCTTTGATGATTCCGCGTCGCGACATGCGAATGCGCGGAGCTTTGTCGAGGAAATCGCGCGGCGCATCAATGCGGTCGCCTGTTTCGATCATCTCATCGGTAATCAGTAGTTTATCCATTCACCAGTCTCCCTTTTCCCAACGGGTTTGCGCCGATCTCACCCAGCCTC
>JANSXJ010000206.1 GCA_024743015.1 Hyphomonas sp.
ATGAAACCCTGGCGACCATGCTCGAAGCCATGAAAACCGGCGGAGAATTGGAGGTCTCGGCGCTAAGGGGAAACTCGGCGTCCCTCCTGGTGACAGCCTCGATCGATGAGGCAGACGCTCGGCAATCGCAGCGTTTTGCCGCCTCTGAAAGCCGCCTGCCCCAGGTTGGACTTCGTGGAGATGTCAGCAAGATCCGCTCAGAGCAGGACCAGTTCCTCGACGAAATCGAAGAGATGGCTGTCGAGAAAGCCGAAGCTGCGCGTGGTATCCTGCGTCTGACAGCCGTCGGTGCCGGACGGATCACCAGCGGCGAGAATATGGGCGGACCGGAGGTGAGCTTTAACAGCCTCATGTCGGGACAGTTCGCGACACCGGAAGAGGAACAGTTCGCCGTCCGCGTGGCCCAAGTCGCGGCGCGCATGGAAGAAGCGCGCTACTTTGAAACCCTGGTTGACCGCCTGCCTCTGGCGACGCCGATTGGCATCCCTTCGCGGGTCACGTCACCGTTCGGAATGCGCATCGATCCGTTCCGTAAACGCCCGAGCTGGCATGGCGGAATCGACATGGGCGCAGGCTGGAATGCACCGATTGTAGCGGCTGGCCCAGGAAAAGTTATTTATGCGGGAACGAAATCAGGTTATGGTAGGGTCGTCGATGTCGATCATGGCGGCGGTTTCGTCTCAAGATATGCTCACCTTCGACGGATTGTAGCCAAGAAAGGCCAGGACGTCGAAATCGGCGATAAGCTCGGTACCATGGGTTCGACCGGGCGCAGCACGGGTCCCCACCTTCATTACGAAGTGCTGTTCCATGGAAAGCAGTATAATCCAGTAGAGTTCATTAAGGCAGGAAAACATGTTTACGAAGACTAAGGGCGACACACCACCAGGCTTCACCCCGGCGCAGGACGCAGTTCGCAGCGCCTCATCAAAGCCTGCAGCACGCGTTGGCGCTTCAATCATTTGCTCCGATGTCGAAATCAAAGGCTCCATCAAGTCTGGTGGAGCGCTTCAGATTGATGGCACGGTCGAAGGCGATGTCACCTCAGGTGACGTCACAATCGGATCCACCGGTCGCATCATCGGTGAGATCAAGGCTGAAACCCTGCGCGTTAAAGGCAAAATTGTTGGCTCCATCCGCGCTCGCAAGGTCGAGCTGGAAACAGGCGCCTCGGTTGAAGGCGATATCTTCCACGCTGCGCTGATCATCCAGCCAGATGCCAGCTTCGAAGGACAGGTTAAACGCGAAGAAAACCCGCTCAAGGAAACGGCGCCAAAACCTGCCGCACAGGCGCCTCAGAGCAATGGCTCCGGTCTTGGCAGCGCAACGAGCATCCCGACACCAAACGGGACAGCCGGTAACGCTTAAGACAAGCAAGCAGGACAAACTATAGAAGCCGGGCCTTGTCTGAGGTCCGGCTTCTTCGTTTTAGGCGTCTTCAGTCTCGCTATCGCCGAGCGCGTGGGACAAGGCCGCAGACAGAAACGGTGTCAGGTCGCCGTCGAGAACGCCGCTCGTATCGGACGTTTCATGATTGGTGCGCAGATCCTTCACCAGTTGATATGGCTGCAAGACGTATGACCGGATCTGATGTCCCCAACCAATCTCAGTTTTTGAATCATGGCTGTCCTGCGCCGCTTGCTGGCGCTTTTGAAGCTCAACTTCATACAGGCGCGAGCGCAGCATTTCCCAGGCGGTCGCTCGATTTTGATGCTGCGACCGCCCAGACTGACAGGCAACGGCAATCCCGGTCGGCTCATGCGTCAGTCGCACGGCCGAATCCGTCTTGTTGACGTGCTGACCTCCCTTGCCAGACGCGCGATAGGTATCGGTCCGCACATCGGATGGATTGATCTCGACTTCGATTGAATCATCAATCACCGGAGACACCGCCACGGACGCAAAACTTGTGTGACGGCGAGCCGAACTGTCGAATGGCGAAATCCGAACCAGGCGATGGACGCCCTGCTCTGACTTCAACCAGCCATAGGCGTTTTCGCCTTTGATCAGGAGCGTGGCTGACTTGATGCCCGCCTCATCACCTTCATGGCTCTCGACCTCCTCGACCTTGTACCCGGACTGCTCAGCCCAGCGCACATACATCCGCCGGATCATAGAAGCCCAGTCCTGACTCTCTGTGCCGCCCGCACCGGAATTGATGTTCATATAGCAATCATTGCCATCAGCTTCGCCGGAGAGCAGTGCTTCCAGCTCGGCCTTCTCTGCTTTTGCTGCGGCGCGGCGCAGGGATGCAGCGACATCCGAGAGCATATCCTCATCGCCATCGGCCAGCTCGAGCAGTTCGAGGCCATCGGCGGCTTCCTGCTCCAGCTCTCGAACGGTGTTCATGCCCGTTTCCAGCTTCTGGCGTTCCGCCATTAGTTTGCGCGCTTGTTCCGGATCATCCCAGAAGTCAGGGCGTTCCGAAAGCGCGTTTAACTCGTCGAGGCGTTTGCTGGCGACATCCCAGTCAAAGACGCCTCCTCAGCAGTTCGGAGGACTGCTTGATTTGTTCGGCAAGGGCGAGAATTTCTGCTGACATTCTGGTTCCTGAAACTGATATGATCGCTGGAAATGGAGGCGTTTCACGTTCAGGTCAATAAACCTCGTCTTCGATATCTGTCTGAATGACATCCGACTCAATCACTTCGCCGGTCTCGGGATCGATCTGAGGCTCCACCGCAGTTCCCTGTCCGAAAATCGAACCATCGCCGATCCCTGACAGGCTGAGATTGTTCGTATTCTCGCTGAAGGCCATGCCCGGCTCGGTGCCCGGGCGGAAGGCTTCAAGAATGATTTCCTCGCTTGAGAAGGTCGGCATGCCACCGGTTTGCGCATCGACGGAAACCAGTCGAACGCCGGGTGGAATGCGGAATGGAAGCGCAGGCTCATCCGCCAGGGCGCGCTCCATGAACTCGGTAAAGATGACCCCGGCAACCGACCCACCGCCTTCCCCTTCGCCCAGCGTGCGCGGCGTATCGAACCCGGTCCAGATACCGACGACGAGATCTGGAGAGAATCCGAAGAAGAGCGCATCAACATAATCGTTAGTCGTCCCGGTTTTACCGGCCAGCGGTTTGCCTACGCGGCGTGCACGACGTCCTGTGCCGCGTTCAACCACGCCCTCCAGCATATGCACCAATTGGTACGCGATAATCGGGTCAACCAGCTGCTTGCGATCATCCGGAAGCGTCGGAGGTCGGGACCCGTCCCAGGCCTCGGCCACACACGTTTCGCACTCGCGTTGGTCATGTTTGAAAAGCGTGACGCCGCGGCGATCCTGGACACGATCGAGCAAGGTCGGCGTGACCTCTTTACCGCCATTCACCAGCGCAGCATACGCCTTCGACATGCGCCAGGGAGAGGTTTCACCCGATCCCAATGACATGGCCGGATAGGGAGGCAGGCGGTCATAAATCCCGAAACGTTCGGCAAATTCGGAGACAGCTTCCATTCCGATATCTGTCGCCACCCGGGCGGTCACCTGATTGTAAGATTTCTCGAGGGCCACACGCATCGTGACCTCGCCATAGCTACGCCCTTCAGCATAGTTTTCGGGCTTCCAGATTTCGTCCGTGTTCTCGTCATAATAGACGTATGGGGAGTCGAGAATTCTGACGGATGGCGTGTATCCTTGCTCAAGCGCCGCGCCGTAGACAAACGGTTTGAATGAAGACCCTGGCTGGCGCTGTGCCTGGGTCACTCGATTGAACGGGCTCTTGAAGAAGGAGTAGCCGCCCATCATGGCCAGGACGCGGCCCGTGTGCGGGTCGAGCGCAACGATCGCGCCCTCCAGCTCCGGCACCTGTTTCAGAATGGCCGGGCCGACGGGAACCATGATCGGCTCAACAGGCGCAATCGGTTCATCTACTTCGTCACTTGTGCCTTCCCTTGTGGGAGTGCTTTCCTCCACGCTGAGGGCCTGGCGGCTCACCTCGGCCAGAACAACGTCACCGGCGCGCAGACCGGTCTGTCCGTTCGAGCGCACAAACGTTTTCGACCATTCAACATCTTCCGCCGGAATGGTGGTTTCGGCGCCATCGTCCAACAGGAGCGTCGCGCCGCTGTCGCTGATCCGGGTGATGAGTGCACGCTCCCACGTGCCGTAGCCGCCGGGGCGTGTGACGGCATTCAGCTGTTCCAGCACATCATCAGACGAGAGATCGATTGACTGCAAGGGACCGCGATAATCGTGTCGTCGATCATAGGTCTCGAGACCGATCTGGAGCGCTTCCTGCGCCGCAAGTTGCAGCTTCGTATCAATCGTGGTCCGGATGGAGAGACCGCCCTGCTCCAGCTCGTCTTCGCCATAAAGATCGATCAGCTGTTTGCGCAGCTCCTGAACGAAATAGGTCGCGGCGGCATATTCAGGGCCATACAGGCGCTTGGTCGTGTTCAGCGGCTTCGCCTTGGCCTCGTCGGCCTGTTCCTGCGTGATATAGCCGTCATCGACCATCCGGTTCAGAACATAATTGCGGCGTTGCAGCACGCGTTCCGGATTGGTGTAGGGGTTCACGCGCCCGGGGAATTTCGGCAGCGATGCGAGCACTGCCGCCTCGGACAGGTCCAGTTCAGGCAGTGACTTGTTGAAATAATTCAGCGCCGCCGATCCAACCCCATATGAGCGCCCACCGAGATAAATCTCGTTCAAATACAGTTCTATAATGTGTTCCTTGGAGAACGCTTTTTCCATGCGCTGCGCGACGATCGCTTCCTTGGCCTTGCGGACAATGGTCTGATCACGCGTCAGCAACATATTCTTGGCGACTTGCTGCGTGATCGTGGAACCGCCTTGCATGCCGCCACTGCCGGTAATCTTGTTCTTCACTGTGTTGATGACACCGCGGGTCATGCCGAGATAATCAATCCCGCCATGCGTGAAGAAGTTCTTGTCCTCCGCCGACACGAATGCATGAATGACATGCTCAGGAATGGCCTCATATGGAATGAAGACCCGGTGCTCGTCGGCAAATTCGTAAATGAGTGTCCCATCGCCGGCATGGACGCGAGACGTGACCGGCGGATTGTACTCTGAAAGTTTCTCCACCGAAGGCACAGTCCGGCCAAGCGCAGCCATCCAGATAAAGAATGCGATAATGGCGAGCACGCCAATCGCAATGCCCGCCAGCACCGTCCAAAGCAGGAATTTCCAGGTGAATACACGCTGTTTTATAGCTGCCCACATGCGACAAGGACCTCATAATTCTTCAGCGCGGTGAATCACACGCCAACAGGGCAAGACTAAGGCGCTTCTGCACCGCCGAAAAGGCGTACGTTCAGTTCGTTGCCAAGATTAAATCCTGGCGATCGAAATAGGCATCGATGGCGCGTTTGATCGCTTCAGCCGACTTGCGCCGACCGCGCTCCGATTTCAGACGCCTTGCATCGTTTCGATTGGTCAAAAACCCGATCTCGACCAGCACCGCCGGAACATCGGGAGCGAGCAACACAAACAAGTTTCCCTGGCGGTGAGAATTCCGCACGAGAGGACCAGCTTTGCCGAGCTCTGGAACCAGGAACTCCGCGAAAATCGAGGAATTGGACTTGGTTTCGCGAAGCGTCAGATCCTGCAGGATATTCGAAACTTCCACGGATGTGCCGTCCTCAATTGGCAGCTCCCAGCCGAATTTCTTGGCGGTGCCTTCGATCCGCGCTTCCCCGCGCGTGGAGATTGTGTAGACGGACGCGCCGGAAACCGTTGGGGCACCCGCCGCATCAGCGTGGATTGAAATGAACAGATCCGCGCCCCAGTTTCGTGCCATGGTGACGCGATCCTCGTGCTCGACATAAACATCCGTCTCTCGCGTAAGCTTCACGATGTAGCGCGGATCCTGCTCAATCATCTGCTTGAGCTTCAGCGACGTTTTCAGGACAATCTCGCTTTCTTTTCCGCCAATAATGGCAAGCGCCCCGGGATCGCGTCCGCCATGGCCTGGATCGATCACAATCACGCGCCTCTGGCGCGCTGCCATTTGCATCAACGCCCCAATACTCGCGGGTTTCGACGACGGCGCTTCCGGGCGGGTCCTGGGCGCCACATCAGCAGTTTCAATCAGGTCGGGTGTTTCGGGGGAAGCAGCGCGCGCGGCCTCAAACCGTGCAAACCGGCTTTCATCTCGGCGGGCCGCGTTTCGAAACCGAGCCTCGGAAACACCGCTGAGATCAAGAATGAAGCGATACAATTGCTCCGACCCTGAGGGAGGGAGGTCGATTTCGCGCATCACCATCATGGGGCGATCCAGCTCAAACACGATCCGGTCCGTATCCAGCGTGTAGGCGTAGATGCCACCTGTTGGTTCGGAATAGAAGGGCTGCGCGGACAGCTGAAAGACGTCGGGCACCATCTCGATGACCATGCCGTCCACAGTCTCGCGGAGGAAAATATCCGGCCGGATGGCGTTTTCGGACGTGATAGTGATTCGCGTAAACTCGCCGTCACCCGCAATCCCGATGGATTGCACCTGCGTTGCCCCGGTCGCGGTAAGCCAGACCGACGCAAAGAACAGACAAATGACTTTCACGAAATGCATCAATCGTAGTCGCTCTAGCGGCACCACCCCGGTGCGTTCTTATCTCAATGCAACCGTTTATTCTATCCAGTCTTAATCACAGATTTACCGGCCTGCAGGAA
>JANSXJ010000203.1 GCA_024743015.1 Hyphomonas sp.
GGTTCGAGCCCGTTACCGCCCACCATTTTCCAAACTTACAGGACGCGCGTATCCAGGCTGTCGCCTTGCTCAACCAGAGCGAGGTCTGTCCCATTGCGTTCAAGCACCGTGATGCTGCAATAGTTCGGTCGAAACACGGTCACGGCCGATGCGCCGGTGAGATGCCCGACGATCGCGTTGATGGCGATGAAATGGCTGAAGACAACCGTGTTATCAGGGAGTGCCGCGACTGTCTTGAGGAGGTCGCGCCGCCAGGATTGAACCAGATCGGGCACGGTCTCCCAGTCACCCGCCATGAGATTTCTGAGCCATGTGCGGCGATCCTCGACATCATCCGGTGTCGGGATCTCGGTTACGCAGGGCTCAATGGTCAGCACTTTTCCTGACACGTCCGCATACGCTGAGGCTGTTTCCTGGCAGCGCGCCATCGGACTGGTCAGCGCTGCGGAAATATCCATCGCAATCAGACGCTTGGCGACGGCTTCTGCTTGGATCCAACCCTTGTCAGACAGGCCGGGATCGGGGTGTTCGCCCCAGCTCGCGGCCGCTTCTCCGTGTCTTACAAAATAGATCATGCAGCGACGAGTTGTGGATCTTGTTCGTGTTCGCGGAAAACTTCCAGCGCCCGGCGATAGAGAACAGGCTTGGCGATGTTCAACCGTTTGCGGACCTGATCGATCGGCTGATCGAGCAGTGCGACAATGTCCTCTTCGACGATTCGCTTCGCCGCTTTGCCGTTACGGCGACCTTCCGCAAGGACGTCTTTAACACGGGCTTCCTTTGGCGCAATCTTCGCGATCTGGCGGTTGCCCATATAAGCAATGAAGCTGACGCCAAGGCCGCCATGCTGGCTGTGTGTGTAGCCGAGCAAAGCATCTTCACCGAGCGCGTCGCGGCCATAGCCCGTCAGGACGTGATACATATCATGCGTGTCCCGCAAACGATTGGCGTACCACAGCAAGTCGTCATCAAAATTCTCGTGTTCGCGGCGGTTGGATAGGCTCTCTTCAACCAGGCCGTGGGCTGTCAGTCCCTCGCGTTCCATGAACTCAACATAGGTCCGACCAACCGTTCCCATCGGGAGCGCTTTGAGCGGCGCATGATCATCGAGAATGTCGGGAAGGAATGAGCGCTGTTCCAGAAGGCGAGGGCCGTTCTCGGATGCCATGAAGCGCAAAAAGTCCTTGCGGGTTGAGCCGCCATTCAACGCCTCGATAATGTGGAAGACCTGTTCGGTATCTTCCTTGTCGGCGATCAAGTTCTGCATATGCCGCCACGCCTTAATTGGTCGGCGTTTGGGTTTCGGACGGTTTGGATCAATGAAGGGAACAGGCCGGTTCATCAGATGGACTCCTCAATACCCGTTCCTCTTACCAGATCATCGCGAATCAAACAATGACGCAGGCGTCATGAATTCTCGCGATGGGGTTGCTCAAGAATGCAGCAAGACTGCTTAACAAGCGGTCAGGCGGCAGTTTGCCAGCGCCTACCGGTGTTCACACTATCGCATCGCGGTCTGAGCCGTCTTATGCCGAGGGCAACTTAGCGATTAAAGGGTTGCGGGAATGAAGAAGATTGAAGCGATCATCAAGCCATTCAAACTGGATGATGTAAAAGAAGCACTCCACGAAGTTGGGGTGCAGGGCATGACTGTGGTCGAAGCAAAAGGCTTTGGCCGCCAGCGCGGGCACACCGAATTGTATCGCGGCGCAGAATATGTGGTCGACTTTCTTCCCAAGCTGAAGGTTGAAGCCGTTGTCGCAGACGCTGCGGTCACCGGCGCAATTGAAGCGATCACCAAAGCCGCGCAGACTGGCAAGATCGGCGATGGCAAGATCTTCGTTTCGGATATTGGCGAAGCCGTCCGTATCCGAACCGGCGAAACAGGCGACGGCGCGCTCTAGCGCCACACTCAATCACTGACAGGAAATATATTGGAGGGCTTTATGGCCGATAGTGTTATGAAAATGATGAAGGACAATGACGTCGAGTTTGTTGACCTTCGCTTCACCGATCCACGCGGGAAATTGCAGCACGTCACATTCGACAAGGGTATGATCGACGCTGATTTCTTCGAAGATGGCCAGATGTTTGACGGCTCTTCGGTTGCAGGTTGGAAGGCCATCAACGAGTCAGACATGACCTTGAAGCCTGATCTCGCAACCGCCAAGATCGATCCTTTCTTCCAGCAGACGACACTGGCTGTAATGTGCGATATTCTCGATCCCATCACGGGTCAGGCCTATAATCGCGACCCGCGGATGACGGCGAAGAAGGCAGAAGCCTATCTCAAGTCGACTGGCGTTGGTGATACGGCTTATTTCGGTCCTGAAGCCGAGTTCTTCGTTTTTGACGATGTGCGCTGGAACACTGAGGCGCATGTTACCGGTTACAGCTTCGACTCGACAGAACTGCCGGCTAACACCGGTAAAGAGTACGCGATGGGCAATATGGGCCACCGTCCTGGTCCTAAGGGTGGTTACTTCCCTGTGCCTCCAGTCGATTCAGAGCAGGATATGCGCTCCGAAATGCTCTCGGTCATGGGTGAGCTGGGCCTCGAACCAGAAAAGCACCACCACGAAGTTGCGCCGGCGCAGCACGAGCTGGGCATGAAGTTCAACACGCTGGTGACCATGGCTGACAACCTTCAGCTGTATAAATATGTGATCCACAATGTTGCTGCAAGCTATGGCAAGACAGCGACGTTCATGCCGAAGCCATACTTCAACGATAATGGCTCTGGAATGCACGTTCACCAATCCATCTGGAGCGGTGGCAAGCCAACCTTTGCCGGTGATCAATATGCTGGCCTGTCCGAAACCTGCCTGCATTATATTGGCGGCATTATTAAGCACGCACGTGCGCTGAACGCCCTGACCAACGCATCTACCAATTCCTATAAGCGTCTGGTTCCAGGCTTTGAGGCGCCGGTCATGCTGGCTTACTCCGCGCGCAACCGCTCAGCTTCGATCCGTATTCCGTTCGGAACCGGTGAAAAAGCCAAGCGCATTGAGACGCGCTTCCCAGATCCAACCGCGAATCCATATCTGGCGTTTGCAGCGCTTCTGATGGCGGGCCTCGACGGGATCGAGAACAAGATCCACCCAGGCGACGCGATGGACAAGGATCTTTACGATCTTCCACCGGAAGAAGCGAAAGCCATTCCACAAGTCTGTGGCTCGCTACGCGAAGCACTTGACGCGCTCGATGCAGACCGCGAGTTCCTGAAAAAAGGCGGTGTTTTCGATGATGACCAGATTGATGCATATATTGAACTGAAAATGGAAGAAGTGATGCGTCTTGAGCTTCACCCACATCCAGTCGAGTTCGACATGTATTACAAAGTCTAATCCGCACTCTTTTGCCGAATGGTAGAGATGTAGAGCGCCGGGGCAGAAATGCTCCGGCGCTTTTGGTTGCTGCGAACAAAAGACAGCCCGTTTGGAAACTAAAGTGCAATCGTCACAAGATTGTGTGACAGCCGAATCGAATTTTGCATCGTATAGGTCAGTAATTGATCAGGGCGGCCGTCGATTATGTTCATGAATTCAGATCCCAATAGCATCTCCTTTACCCGAAAGAGTGGTAAGGAGAGCGATCACATGAAATTGGTGGCAGACTGTTTGGAAAACCTGCGGTGTCCAGGTAATCTCCCTGCGGGTTTATCGCCAGAAACCCGCGATGAACTGGAAGAATATTTGGCCCTCGCCGAAGCAGCGCTTCGCCGTGCCCATGTTGAAACCAAGGTTTCCTAACGTCTTTCTGGTCAATCCAGCATTCAGAATCTACGACTATGAGTGAACGCGTAAGTTGTAGACTCTTGCCTCTAACCGCTCGATTTGTAAGTTTTGCTAAATGACGCTCCCGACGTCGACGGCAGAGAGACGCGGGAACAGGTGAGCGGGGAAACAAGAATGGCAAATACTGCGTATGCAACTGCCAGCGAGACAGTTGGGGCAGGTGCCTCTTCAGTCAGGGCGAACCCATTAGTCGATTTTACCGACGTGGCGGCCAGGATCAGTCAGTCCAAAACGGGAGACCAAGTCTGGCAGATCATGTCAGAGGTGTGCCAGCAAACCGATATTCAGGGCGCATGTTGCCGGTGTTTTCCGTCGAATGCCAGCGCGGCGCCAACGGTGTTCTTCTCGACAACCGAAGGGTTTAATGAGGAATTGGCGGCAGCGCTGCAAGATGCCCCGGGTTATCTGGATGCCTTTCTGCATGCATCGGTGAAAAGTCCCAAACCTTTCCGCTGGAGCGACGTGAACACTATTCTGGACGCCAAGTCTCCACAGATCAGCTCGTATCGCCGTGAAATTGCGTCTTTGGGCGATGGCATTGTCGTTCCCGTTTTTGGGCCTCTGTTTCGGCATGGGTATTTCTGCTTCCACGGGCGCGAGGGTCGGGAGTATGATGATACAGAAATTCTCATGATGCATTCGATTTCGCAGACCGCTTATCTGAAGCTTCTGGATGTCATGTATCGCGATGATATCGAGGGCCGCTCTCTCTCCAGCCGCGAGCTTGAAATCATCAATCTCATCGCGCGCGGGCAGAGCAATCAAAGCGTGGCGGCGGAGTTGAGCGTATCGATTAATACGATCAACACCTACATGAAGCGCATCTTCGAGAAACTGGATGTGTCCGACCGGGTTAGCGCAGTGATGCGAGCCTATGCGCTGGGATTCATCGCCTGATCCGTCGAGCAGCCTGTCGTTAATCGTGTTCGGTGGCTTTAACCTGCTGCCAATACGCTTCCTGTTCCTCCAGCGGCAGGCTTGAGAAGTCTACCGATCGCGCCTCGGCCAAAGTTTCCATCGATCTGAAGCGGCGCTCGAATTTGGAGTTGGCTTTGCGCAGTGCGATTTCTGGATCCACTTTGAGGCGGCGCGCTAGATTTGCGACGACGAACAGCAAATCCCCGATTTCTTCTTCGATATGCGTCTGATCTTCCGATGCCATGGCCTCTTCGATTTCGGCTTTTTCTTCTTCCAGCTTGTCCAGTATGTCCTTTGGGTTGATCCAGTCAAACCCCGTTCGCGCGGCGCGCTTTTGTAGTTTCTCGGCGCGCATCAGCGCTGGCAGTGCCAAGGCTATCCCCGATAGTGCGCTGGTATCTATCTCAGTTTTCCCGGCACGCTCCGCTGCCTTGATGCTCTCCCAGTTGGCGACTTGTTGATCGCTGGTCTTCTGCGCCGCATCTCCGAAGACGTGGGGATGTCGCCTGATCATCTTCTCGCAAATGGCTTGCGTGACATCTTTGATGGAGAAGTGGCCTTCGTCCATTCCGATTTGTGCGTGGAAAACGACCTGGAGAAGGAGGTCTCCGAGTTCCTCGGGAAGATCCTTCATATCTCGCCGTTCAATCGCGTCTGCGACTTCATAGGCCTCCTCGATCGTGTAAGGCGCGATCGTTTCAAAGGACTGCTCGAGATCCCAAGCGCAGCCGGTTTCTGGTGTGCGAAGTTGCTTCATGATTTGCAGCAGATCGTCAAAATCAAAAGGCGGTTGAAGTGTATCATCCGTCATCACGACAGCCTCCAGATATTCGGTTCATCCTGCGCGTATAGCTCTCATGGCAAGTGGCAAGTCCTGAAAAGCAATATCTTGCCATTGACCGATCGAGTCAGAGGGCAATTGACATCCGACTGATGAACGCTGAGACGAGGTTGGCAATCCGAACCGGGGAATCGATTTGAGCGAAGTCAGATGTGTTGCGCCAACGGGCTGCCTGCTGGGGGAGGGGCCATTGTGGAGCCCTTCCGAAGGGTTCCTTTGGTGGGTCGATATAAAGCGTGCGAAGCTGCATCGCCACAACCCAAAAACAGGTAATACGCGCAGATATGACCTTCCGGTCCATGCAAGCGCATTGGCGCTTTCAGACGGCGCTCTGATCATGATCGGTGATCGCGAAGTTGGGCGCTATGACACTGCCACGGAGAGCTATCGACCCATAGTCAAGCTCAATGAACCTGACGGGTTCAGAACAAATGATGGCGGTCTGGCGCCAGATGGCAGTTTTTGGTTCGGCACAATGGACAATGCCGAAGCATTGGCGGAGGGGCAATATTATCGATTGGCTCCGGATCTGACCGTCGAACGAATGGCGCTACCCGAGGTCCTCGTTACCAATACGATGCAGTTTTCACCGGACGGGCGCACATTTTATACGTGTGATAGCGCTGAGCAAATGATCCTGGCTTACGACTATGATCAGGGATCAGGTGCGCTTTCCAATCGACGCGTGTTTGCGTCCACGTTGCAGGCGGGGTGTTATCCAGATGGATCGGCCATTGATGCGGAGGGGTATCTTTGGAACGCTCAATGGTCGGGCTCTCGCTTGGTTCGCTACTCACCGCAGGGTGAGATTGATCGTATCGTCAAATTGCCAGTGTCCCGTCCTACCAGCTGCGCCTTTGGCGGAGAGGATTTGAAGACTCTATATATCACGTCGGCTCGGATTGGCCTCTCAGACGCGGCGATTGATCGTCAGCCAATGGCGGGGAGTTTGTTTGCGCTAGATGTCGATGTACCCGGTCTTCCCGTGCCGGAGTTTGGCAACTCGAGATAGTGGAAAGCTTGCGTTTCATGCGCTTTGCACCCAAGTGACTTCACAAGCGCGGAAATGCGCAGTATGGAGCCGGATTACCCCAAAAAGTCAGGAACGCGAGAGAATGGCCGACAAGGACAA
>JANSXJ010000545.1 GCA_024743015.1 Hyphomonas sp.
GCGCCATAATCATCTCCCATCGCCCGCGCAGCAGATCCGGTAAGCGTCGCAATATTGAGCAGCATACGTGGCTGATACTCGCGCTGCGCAAAGTACACAGCATCAGCCAGCAAGAGTCGTCCCTCTGCATCCGTGCTCATGATTTCGATGGTTTTACCTGACATGGTCTTGAGCACATCGCCGGGCCGGATCGCATCCTGAGAGGGCATGTTTTCAGCCAGTGGCATGACACCAACAACATTGATGTCCTCTCCTCGCTTGGCAGCGGCGAGCACGGTACCGGCAACTGCAGCCGCGCCAGACAGATCCGACTTCATGTACCACATGCCGGTGTTCGACTTGATGGAAATGCCGCCTGTGTCGAATGTGATCCCCTTGCCAACCAAAGCGATCGGGGCGTCATTACGGCCCGCACCCTGATACTCCACAACCAATAGGCGCGGGTCGTGAATGGACCCCTGGCCGACCCCCATGAGCGCACCCATCCCGCGCTCCCGAATGTCGTCTGCGTCCAGAACCGTGATTTGAACATTGCGCGTACCTTCAAAGGCCGCGCGAACATGCTCGACGAATTTGGCAGGCCAAAGCGCGTTGCCCGGTTCGGTGCCGAGATCACGCGTCAATGTCACACCCTCCAGCACATAGCCGAGATCGTTTTCAAACATGCGTTTCGATGCCCGGTCAGAGCCTGTAACCGACACAGTGAATGGCTCCGGGGCCGGGTTTTCCGCATTGAAGCTCTTATACTTCCAGAACCGGTAGCCGCCGAGCCCGTATCCCTTTGCGAGATAGGCACCAGCCCCCTCAACCTCAGTCGATAGATTGTCCGCAACCAGCGTGATGCCATCCAGGTCATTTGTCATGGCAGCATATCCGCCCAGATCCGTCAGTTGCCGAGGCGAAAGCGCGTCCACACCGGTACCGATCACCGTTACCGTGTCGTACGGTGCCATGGCCCGCAGCGTGAGGACTGTACCAAAGGCACCATCAAATGCTTCGGACCGCAAGGCAGCAGACAACCGTTCCTGCACCGCCGCGTCGATTTGCGACGAGACCGCACCAAGCGAGAGATCGGGGCCCACGAATAGGGCAAGATCACCGCTTGCAGGCGACGAATCCGTCGAGAATTCGAACTGGGGATTGGCAAATGCAAACGGGGCTGCGAGCAGCGCGCCCGCCGCGAAAGTAACGCTGCGTTTGAGAGTCATGTTTCGTCCTTTTCTCCAAAAGCTTTGATAGGAGATAGGAACCATTGCCGATTGTTCAGATCGCTTCTTCCTATCAATACGATAGGAAGATAGCGTGCCTTTCGCTTACGAAAAAGCTGCGCCCGAACGAGCGCAGCTTTTGTCTGTTTCAACAGGATAGACTTATCCCGCCAGAACGGTTTGCGGCTTGCGCTTGTCGAACATGGACCAGACGCCTTCATCGCCGTGCCAGTCACCCTGGGTCGCGCCCTTTGAATACTCAGTCGCACGCGCCTCGAAGAAGTTGGCGTGCTCAACCCCGTTCAGTATCTCAGTCAGCCATGGGATTGGGTGCTGCGTGATACCGTAAATCGGCTCCAGCTTGAGCTGCCCCATCCGCCAATCGGCAATGTAGCGGATGTATTGCTGAATATCTTCCGGCGTCATGCCTTCCACTTCGCCCGCCTCGAAAGCGAGATCGATGAACTTGTCTTCCAGTTTCACAACCGTCTCACAGGCTTCGCGAATACGGTTCTTGACCGGCGTGGTCAGCGCCCCGGTTTCGGCGGCAAATGTGTGGAACATCTTCATCATGCCCTCGCAATGCAGCGACTCATCGCGCACTGACCAGGACACGATCTGCCCCATGCCCTTCATCTTGTTGAAGCGCGGGAAGTTCATCAGCATGGCAAAGGATGCGAA
>JANSXJ010000097.1 GCA_024743015.1 Hyphomonas sp.
GTCGCCGGAAACCGCTTCGAGCGCAGCATGCTGGGCGATGGAACTGGCGTGCGAGGTGGTCTGGCCCTGGAGCGTCGTCATCGCCTTGATCAGAGGCGCAGGACCGGCGCCCCAACCGATCCGCCAGCCGGTCATGGCATGCGCCTTGGAAACACCATTGACGGTCAGGATACGGTCCCGAAGATCGGGAGCCAACGCGGCCAGCGATGCAAACCGGGTCGGTGCATAAACAAGCTGCTCGTAGATCTCATCACAGAGAAGCCATTGACGCTACTATCAGGAATACTGGATAACCGATGCAACAGCTTGTCCCTCAGGGAACTGACCCGTTCGGCCTCATCGACGAACTCGGCCGATGAGAGTTCGCAGGCAGTTCCGAAGCCAGTCGCCATTGGTGCTGAGACGGTCCCCGAACGCAGACCACCCTCCTGGCCTCCACCTATCAAGTGCGGCTTCATCTTTGCCCGCAACCGCCGTGTCACGAATAATGCACCTATGCCAACCGGGCCATGCATCTTGTGAGCCGACACACTCGCCAGATCCAAAAGTTTTGCGTCTACGGCTACTTTTCCCGCTGCCTGGGCTAAATCAGAATGTACTAGGGCGCCGTGGCTCCGAGCCAGCTTCGAGATTGCGGAGATGTCTTGGACCGTCCCTATTTCGTGGTTCGCCCACCCCACGGAAACGAGCCCAGTTCGCGGCGAAATTCGAGAGGCAAAAGTCTCGGCAGTAATTCGCCCATCAGGTTCGGGCGGCACCATAACGACCTCGAAGCCACGCTTTTTAAGCGAACCAGCTGCCTCCGAGACCGAGGCGTGTTCGATGCTCGACACCAACAGCTGGTTCCGCCCTTGAGCGTCGAAATGGTCAGCCATGCCAGCGAACGCTAGGTTGTTTGCCTCGGTTGCACCGGAGGTCAAAACCACTTCGGATGGTTTAGCTCCCAGCAATTGCGCGATCTGCGCCCTTGCGCGCTCCACACCATCGTAGGCGTGGGTTCCATGAATATGAGTGGAATGGGGATTCGCATCGACGTTATCGAACGCCCTCATCATGGCATCTTTGACCCTCGGGTCGATCGGCGCGTGAGCGTGATAGTCGAAGTAGTAGGGCATCTGATTATTCTTCATTGCGGCTAGAACAGGTCGTTACTTGAGAATCGCAGATTATTCAGTTGAGCGCAGTTTAGAAACGATGCGCGATTCAGCGCATGACGGTCGAGTGTGTACTGCTGATGGCCCCCAAAATTTGTCTACACGTTCGGGCGTTTTTCTTTTGAGTGTCTCAGAGAGATCGCGCACGCTTACTCTCCTCATGCTTAAAGGCGTCGGCATAGATTTGCGCATCCGCTGCGGAACAGCCCTCATCGCGCAAGGCCGCTTTCCATCTGTTCGCGATCGTCTCGGCCATCTGAAATGCCTGCTGCTTGGCAACGGTAGGTGTAAGGTCGAAGAATTCGCATGCCTCCAGCGCGATATCGAGGGACGCGTCGAACGAGCCCCCCTGTATGATGCCGGTCTCCAGCACTCGGTGTCGGGAGGGGGATGGGTTGATGTCGAAGGCCGGTGACAGACGCCACTGGTCGTCGCCAGCATAGATGAAGCCATGGTTCTTCAGGTGATCGTCCTTGTTCGACACCAGGATGGTGAACACGATCCGCCGCCAGAGCTCATGCAAGTCGTCGACAGGCTTGCTCGAAATCTGGCGGATCACATCGGCGATGTCGGTGTAGAACCCGCCGTCCTCGCTCTGCCAGTCCAGCGCGGTGCGCGCCGAGATATAGGGAATGCGCGTGTCGCCGCGGCGGTCGAACCGACGGATCAGCGCAATCGGGCTGTCGCTGTCGCGCAGCTCAAGTCGGGCATCGGCCACGCGCAGCCCGCACATGCGCGCCAGCTTCAGCGTCGCCACTTCGGCGCGCTCGACCGGTTTGGTGTCCTGTGCAGACGTGAACTTTGCGATCCAAAGATGTCCGTCGCCTTCGACGTTGGCTTTCGGTCGTGCGCCCCCCAAGGAACCTGCAACGCCCGCGAGATCGCGCGCTTCCTCCTCCGCACCACCCGGATCCTGCTCGAAGCGCTGCGCCAGGGTGCGCAGGCGCTCAAGCTCCACCAGCCGGGGAATGGGCGGCGTGAGGTCGGACAGCGGTTCCATATCCTCGCCGAGGAACCGCAGCGCTCCCTGCCGGGTGCGGTCGTCCGACAGGACGAGGTAATCGAACTCGCTGAGGCCGCCGCCAAGCGCCTTCGTCATCAGCGCGCGTCCCCACGAGTCCGGCGCCGCATCTGAAAAACATACCGGCAGCGCCGAGCGCTTGTCGTCCTTCCCAGATGAAAAGTGGCTTCCCTCTCGCAGCGGCAGGCCCGGCGCAAGGGCGAAGCGATCGTCAGCAGCGAGCCAGGCTGCATCATATTCGAACTGAGAATGCTGACGCCGTCCGTCGCTTTCAAAGCGCAGGCGTCCCACGATCCGTTTTCCTTCGCCAAGCGCGACGATGGCCTCGGGCATCAGAAACCGACCCCTTCCTCGTCATCGGCAATCGGGACCGCCTTGTCCTGGCTGCTGCTCGACGACTTCGGCGTGCGCTTGCGATCGATCCGCTTGGGGAGGCTTTCCCGTTCGAGCAGCAACCCGGTGTCATCCGTGCCTGCGTCCAGGAAGTCCGAGATGCGGTCGATCTCGCCCAGGACGAGGCACGCCATGGCGAGCGTGCCGATGCTCACGCCGTCATCACCTTTCTCGAGCCGGGCCACCGTGCTTTCGGACACGCCGATCCGTTCCGCAAAGCCTTTCACGGAGATGCGCCGTTTCAAACGCGCGGTCTTGATATTTGCGCCCAGAGCCTCCAAGGCTCGGCGTGCGCTTACAGAGTTCACTTTAACCGCCATATCTGACGCCCAAACGTTATTTAACCATCAAATATGACTGATAGCGTAATTCCTCCACTTGGCAAGCTTGTTGGAGGATGCGCAACTCGGGCATTCCTGTCCGAAATCTGTCTACACGCTTCGGACAACACCGCTGATTGGAAGCCTGTAGTCCGCAGATTGGGAGCGTCGGCTGGGAAGATCGATACCACGACGTCGATCTGAAGGCAGGAATGATACCTTTCCTCCCACTCTGGGTACCGTTGTTGGAGGTTTCGTATCATCTGAGGAGTCAAAGGGGCGTCTCCCTGCGGGTCGGGCTGTCGGCGAAGCGGAAGCCCCTGCGGGTCTTCCCCCTGACGGGCGTCCATCCCTGACGCGGGGTGTGCGGTGCGGGGTGCCGGTATGGAGCCAGTCCGCCATGCCGTGCGATGCGGCCAGAGCGAGAGGCCTGCGGCTGTCGCCGTGACGGGTTTGGAGGTCGAGAGAGAGGCTCTCGGACCGCCCGTCTTGAAGATCAGCCATGACTGCAATCGAAATCACGAACGGCCGTCCCGAGACCGGCGGCTACAAGGTGGATGTGTCCCGCGGCGGACACAACGGCCGGGTATCGTCCGAATGGTTCTCGCGGCCCGACGACGAGAAGTATCTCTCCCTTTCGGACCTCTACACCTCGGTGAACGGCCGCGCCGAGCGCAGCCGCACGCGGACGGTCGAGAGCGCTGCCATCCGCGTCGAAGCGCATCGCGACGATCCCGAAAAGCTGGCGCTGGTGCTGCCGGACGCCGAGGCGCCGGTCGCGCCGACCCATTGGAGCTTCGGCCAGCTCGCGAGCCTGGTCAGCGCGCCGGCGGCTTATCTGCGCCAGCTCCCCGCGCCGCTCGCCGGCATCAACCTGCAATACGGCCTGACCAATCACCCCGCCGAGCAGGTCAAGACGCTGGGGACGGACGACGGCCGCACCGAACTGCGCGCGGTCACCGGCCCGGATTATGGCCGCATCTACAACCATGAGCTCGTCGCGGCGGTCCAGCGCATCGCGGGCGACGGCGTCGGCGACACGCGCTGGAAGGTGCCGGGCGTGCTCGACTGGTCGACTGGCGTCTATAATCCGATGGTCGATGTCACCAAGGACACGACCACGCTCTACGCGTCCGATCGCGATGTCTTCCTCTTCCTGGTCGATGATATGAATCCGATCGAGGCGGGCACGCTGCCCGACGGTTCGCCCGACCTGTTCTTCCGCGGCTTCTATTGCTGGAACTCCGAAGTCGGTGCCAAGACGCTGGGCATCGCGAGCTTCTATCTCCGTGCCTTCTGCCAGAACCGCAATCTCTGGGGCGTCGAGGATTTCCAGGAAATCAGCATCCGGCATTCCAAATACGCCGCCAACCGCTTCGCGCACGAGGCGGCCCCGGCCTTGGCCAGCTTCGCGGACTCCTCACCACAACCTTTCATCCAGGGCATCCGCTCGGCGCGCGAAAGCGTTGTCGCGCGCAGCGACGAGGACCGAACCGACTTCCTCAGAAAGCGCGGTTTCTCAAAGGCGGAAACGGCGAAGATCGTCGAGACCGTCCTCGCCGAGGAAGGCCGTCCGCCCGAGAGCGTGTTCGACTTCGTGCAGGGCATCACCGCCGTCGCGCGGTCGAAACCGCAGCAGGACGCGCGCCTCGCCATGGAGACCCGCGCGAAGACGCTCCTGGAGCGCGCCGCCTAGGCGTCTCCGTTCCGCTTCGGCCCCAGCCCTCCGCCCACGGTTCATCTCCCTCAAGAGGAAGAGGTGGGCCGTGGTTTTCGTGACGGGTTTGGAGGCCCGAGAGAGCGTCTCTTGGCCGCCCGTCGCGGAGAAGTCTCATGACCAAGTCCAAGAAAATCACCCTCAGCGCCTCGCGCGACATCCCCTTCAACAAACTGGTGCTCAGCCAGGCGAATGTCCGCCACATCAAGGTCGGCGTCTCGATCGAGGAACTCGCCGAGGACATCGCCCGCCGCACATTGTTGGCAAGCCTGACCGTCCGGCCCGTGCTGGACGAGGACAGCGTCGAGACCGGCATGTTCGAGGTTCCCGGGGGCGGGCGCTGCTTCAGGGCGCTCGAATTGCCAGTGAAGAAGCGCCGGCTCAACCGCACCGCGCCCGTGCCCTGCATCGTGCGGACCGAAGGTCTGGCCGAGGAAGACAGCCTCGCCGAGAACATCCAGCGCGCGCCGCTCCATCCGCTCGACCAGTTCCGCGCCTTCCAGGCGATGCGCGAGAAAGGCAAGAGCGAGGAGGAGATCGCCGCCGCGTTCTTCGTCTCGATCAATGTGGTCAAGCAACGGCTCAAGCTCGCATCCGTCTCGGAATCCCTGCTTGCGGCCTATGCGGACGAAAAGATGACCCTCGAACAGCTCATGGCCTTCACCGTCAATCCCGACCATGCGCGCCAGGAACAGGTCTGGGAAGCGCTCAAGCAACACTACAACAAGCAGCTGCCACCCGGTAGGGCGTGCGAGACAAAAATGCGAACTATTCTTTCGCTATTGCGCTATTCTGAAGCAATTCCGAAGCGCGAGATTATGGCCCTTAACAGGTCACAACAGCGCCAGAGCCAAAATTATCCCTTCCGATCAATGAATTGCGGCGTCTTTCGGACGCGCTGCTGTTCCACTCATGATAACTGCGGCGCATCCGCTGTCAGTTAGCGCCTAAATCGTCACCGAGCTATGCCAATGATCTGGCCAAAGCCGCTTCTGGCTCGTCGGGGAACTGGATCAGCATCGCCACGATATCGAGGGCGCGTGTCAGTTCATCTCTTGACTTCGGTGCGCCCAGAACGATCCGCGTCGCGCCCGGCTCAAAGCCCGGCTCAACGCAAAACAGCTGTCCGGGTCGAAGAAGCAGCCCATGATCTGCGGCAGCATCCACAAACGCCCCTCCCTGCAAGCCAGTCGGCAACGTCAGCCAGAGAAACAGAGATTCGGGATGCGTTTTGTAGGTAGCGCCCTGGAGCACGCGCGCCGCGATCTTCTGACGTTCCAAAGCTTCGGTATGGATGGCCGCGAATATGCGGTCGGCGGTCCCTGTGCGTACCCAACATCTCATCAGTGCTGCGGACAGAGGAGAAGCGAACCAAGTCGATGCGGTATCAAGTGGCGCCACCGCGGCCTTGGCGGCAGGCGCCGACGGTGCGACGAGGTAGCCGACACGCAAAGCTGGAGCGACGCATTTCGACGGGCTGGTGCAATGCCATGTGACGTCAGGCGCCATGGCGCTGATGGGCGGCGGGCTATCCGAAGGCAGCATGCCATAGACGTCGTCCTCTATGATGGCCAATCCGCGTCGCCGCGCTAGGTCGGCAAGGTCCTGCCGGCGTGCCTGAGACATGACCAGAGTGGTGGGGTTGTGAAGAGTCGGTGTGAGGAAGAGACCTTTCGCACCGGTCTTGCGGCACATCTCGTCCACGCTGTCCGGATCGGCGCCGTCGTCATCCATCTCAACCGGCAAGACACTGATTCCAAGAGCGCCGGCCAGCTTGCGGATGCCATAATAGCCAATCTTCTCGGCCAACAGGACATTGCCGGGCCCGATCAGATGGTGAAGCGACAGAAAAAGAGCGTTCTGAGCGCCATTCGTTACGACGATGCGGTCTGTTTGCAGGTCTTGCGCGAACCTGCGCCGAAGCCACTGCCGTGCCACGTCCTTATCTGCATCGGTGCCGGCAAAGCTGTGGCTGCGCATGAGCAGTGAAAGGTCTTCGTCATGCTTGATCATGTCGAATGCCGCACCGGCAGCATCTCCAAGCCAGTCGGGTGTCGGCGGGGTGGTGCGAACAAGATTGATCGGATTGGCAACGACGGTTTTGGTCATGCGTGATGTGCTTTCTCTTCAGTCTTCAGTCTTCAGGCGTGCCGGTGGCAAACACGCATTGGCCGGCGCGGACGCGCGCATGCGCGCGGCGTAAAAGAACGAGACCCGATGTCTTGAAGTTGAGGTTGACCGGTTCGCGCCATGGGTTGCGGGTATCGTGGACCAGCCCCGCGCATTGGCCGACCTCGACAAGGTCACCCAAGCTGACAAAGGGCTCGAAGATGCCGTCAACGGCCGTGTAGAGGAAGTCGGAGACCCTGTGGCGCCGGACGAACCGCGTGGTCGGTGCGGGCGCTTCCGTAAGGGGCCGTCGCAACAGCCCGATGCGATGCAGCGCCCGCAGCAGACCCTCCTGGGCAAGGTCCAAGACCGGCTTGACGATCGCGCCACTTCCGGGAAGCTCAGTGCTGACGCGGACAACGCCCTTGCGCTGACAGGAGGCGACCATGCTCAGATCGCCACCGCTGGAGCCTTCGACGATCAAGCCGATCGGCAGCCCGAACGCGGCCACAACATCACGGGCCTGAGCGTAGAGCGCGGGATCGTCGCCGTCGCATGCCACTGCGGAAGGAAGGTACTCACTCGCGCGGCCGGCGGAATGCAGGTCAAAGACATAGCCGACCCTCGACAGCAACTCTGCTTCGACATAGTGGGCGATCATCTGGGTGGCAGTGCCACGCGGATCGCCAGGGAACTGGCGATTGAGATTACCGCCATCAAGTGGCGACACGCGGGTTCCCGCTTCAACGGCCGGAGCATTGAGACCGGAAATGATGTAGACCGTGCCGGCGATATCATCGGCTGCCAGCATCCGGCTTAGGTTCATGAGGATGACCTGCCCCTCATATTCATCGCCATGATTGCCAGCCATCAAAAGAACGCGAGGACCCGCGCCATTTCGAATGACCGTTATGGGGATCGGGATATGGGCGTAGCCTGTATCGTTCTCCGACACCGGGACACAAAGATGCCCGGCCTGCTTTCCCTCGCCATCAAGCGGAATGGTCGCCCAGATGCGGGAGCCGGATGCAGGTCGGGTCATCGCTATTCTCAGTCCTTTGATATGCGGCATGCTGGTGATGCCGTCCTTGAGACACCACCAGCAACGCCGTTTGCGCTCAAGCGTGTGTCTAGAGAAGGCCTTCGACTTCGGCCTTTAAGTCCTGAAGCGTTTCCTCGGGCTCCGTCTCGCCGGTCAGGACCTGGCGCATATATTCCTCGATCACGCCGGTGATCCGCACGGAGTTTTCGCCGGGAAAGGCATAGGATGGACCCGCCACCTCGATTGTCAGCGCCGGCACCTGATAATGCGGGTCGGTCGTGAAGCGTTGCCCGATCTCGCCGTCCCCTTGCAGGGTCATCCGATTGTTCGGGACATAGCCGCTGTTGCTAGCGAGGATTCTTTGCCCCTCGGCACTCGTCACGAACTTGATGAACTCCCAGGCTGCCGCCTGACGTTCCGGATCGTCCGTCGTCATGACAACACAGTTGCCACCGGCGGGCAGCAGGCCATTCTCATGCGGAACGGGGAATCGGCCGACACCGAATGTGAACCGGTCCTCCACCGATGAAAGGCGGGCATTCAGTCCGGACGAGGAATCCACCAGAATGGCCAGTTGGCCGGCCGCAAAGGCCTGGCGTGCCTGGCTGCGGCTGACATTGGCAAACCCCGCATCGCCCAGGCGGTTAAGCACGTCGAACGCCCATTGCCCTTCGGCGCTGTCAAGCAAGACCTCGGTGTCATCCTCGCTCATCAGCGTGCCGCCGGCGCTTTCGACCAGGGCCTTCAGCAGCCAGTTGCCGCTGGCGTCGTAGCTGAAGAACGAGCCTTCGACATCGTCGCCAAGCGCGTCGACCCTTGCGGCGACGTCGATGATCTCGTCCCAGGAGTAGGACAGGTCGCTGGTGTCGGCGCCCACCGCATCGAGAAGGTCGAGATTGTAGTAGATCACCGGCATGGAGATGGCGAACGGCATGCCGAGAATGTCGTCGCCCCGCCTGCAGAGGTTCGAAAGCCTTGCAATGTAACCGCGATCATCGAGATCGGTTTCCGCGGCGATGAAGTCGTTCAGAGCGTACCCGGCGCCCGTGTCCTGGGTCATGCGCATGAAGTTGAAACCCAGGAAGGAGACGTCGGGGACGTCGCCGACGATCCGGCCGCGCAGCAGCGCCTGCATGATCCCTTCATAGTTCCCCGAGCCGTGAACGAGTTCGACGTCAATCTGGTCTTGGCTGGAAACGAAGGCTTCAGCCATCGGTTCATAAATCGCCGGATGGTTCCCCTGATAGAGAACTCTCAGCGTCGTATCAGCAGCGTGCGATGCCGTTGTGAGCGCAAGCGCACCGGTCAGAATGAAAAGGCGTGAGAGGATTTTCATGTCGGTTCCCGCTTTTGGATATCGAAGATGCGCTATATTGGATGAGTGGTCTAAGCCAATATAGCAAGATTGGCTTAGACCACTCAAACAAAATTTTTATGACAAAGGTGCGTCGGCGCATTAAGCTCAAAAGCGAGGGCAACTTGGTCGAGCGGGCATGACATCAACGGGCATGGCACGGTGGCGCGAAATAGGCGACCGCATCATCGAGGACATTGATAGCGGCGCCCTTCAACCAGGCCATCAGCTTCCGCCAACCAGGGCGCTGGCCGAGAGATTTGGCTGCAATCGCAACACGGTCTTGCGCGCGGTGTCCTTTTTGCAGGACCACGGCCTGCTCCGGGTCGAGCAGGGGCGCGGCACGTTCATTGCCGAAAACGTTGTCGAATACCGCATGGGTTCGCGCACCACGTTCGAGGATAATCTGAGCGATGCGGATCTGGTGCCGAGCCGGAAAGCCATTTCAGTTCTCAACCTTCCAGCACCTGAGATGGTGGCCCGACAGCTTCGCATCGCCAGCGGCAGCAGGGTCGTGGAAATGGCTCTGTTGGGCAGCGCGGACGGCGTTCCGGTGAACTTTGGGCGATACTATTTCCCGCTTGAGCGTCTGCCGCAAATAGAAGCGCAGATCCAAGCCGCCGTCGAAAAAGCCGACGGCGCGATCTTTGTCGCCAAGCTCCTCAAGACATCCGGAGTTTCGGACTTTCGCAGGGATGGGCTGCGCATTCGCACCTGTCCGCCGTCAGCCGAAGTGGCCCATCAACTGAAGGTGCCAAGAACCGAGTATGTGTTGGAGGTTCAGGCGGTCAATCTGAGTTCCGAAGACCAACCGGTGATGTTCGCAGATGTCTTCCACGCCGGGAGCCGTGTCGAATTTGTCTTGGGCTTTTGATCCATCGCGCAAAGAGCACTTCGGTTGTTTTGCGCGAAGGTCGATGCTCCGGTGTCGTGGCCTTCAACCTTCCGCTGTGCCGCTTTTGACATAGATGGTGTCATTGACACGGACACGGGCGAGCATCTGTGTGTATGCGCCGTTCTTGGCATCGAACTGCTCGCGTTCTATGACTGGCGCCCTGTCAGATGTAGCGTCTGCAAGTGTTTCATGCAGGATTCGGCCCGTCATCGACAAGGGGCGCTCGAGGCCAAGAAGGTGCAGCAGCGTCGGTGCGAAATCGCAGATACCCGACGGCACTACAGAAACCTCACCCTGACCCGCAAACGCCGATCCGGCCACGATCCCGACCGCCGCCAGTTCCTTCGGATGCAGCCCGCCATGGACGCCAAGGCCGCTTGGACGGTGGTTTTCATCGAACGTGCCGCCAACAAGGCCGAACCGGTCGATACTGTCATCGGCCCGGAAGGCGAACGAGACATCCGGCGCTCGCTGATGATCGGCAAAGACCAGATGCTGCCCGAGCGCGCCCGGCGCGATGCCGTGTGTCTCATCCTTTGCCCGTGTGAAGACGGGTCCGCACCAGGCTTGCTCCATCATGGCTGCGACCAGTCGTGAGACTAACGCCTCATCGGGATCCGCCAGATAGAGCGCTCCGACCTGTCCGGGAACCACGACCACATCGACCTCCGAGGCCGGCGCTGGACCGGTCCGGAACCCCGCGTCGCGCAAACTGTCCAACACGGAGACCCGGGTGTGCCCGGTGATGTGCCCATGATCGGAGACTGCGATGATCTGGACGCCCTGGGCGCGGCCTTCAGCCTCCCACCAGTCAAGAACGCGGCCGAACTGTTGGTCGCAATGGGCGATGATCCGGCGCGTCTCATCGGCGCCGGTACCGTGGAAGTGCGATGTGATGTCAGGCTCGCCATAGGACAATATCGTTACGTCCGGCCTGTACTTCGGCCATATCAGGTCCAAAAAGGCCGATGTGATCCAGTCTTGTCCTTCGGTGTCGGGTTCTGTTTTGGGCGGCTCGGCTGGAAGCGGTCCGACCACTGTTTCGGCTTTCGTCAGTACTTCGTCAGGCGTACAGGCTTCGCGGAAATGGCCCGAGAGCCGTACATGGCTCATATCGTCGGCCTTGTGATGGAAGAAGCGTGTCGTCCCTGGAGAGTTGGTGGCAAGCA
>JANSXJ010000474.1 GCA_024743015.1 Hyphomonas sp.
AGAAAAAGCCGCGATCGCCGATTTTCATCTCGCGCATATTGTTGCGTGCCTGATAGTTGCGAATACCGTCCCATTCCTCGCCAGCCTCGCCCTTGGCTTTCTGCTGGTCCCAGCTCCACTTGAACGGTTCGGATTTGAACAACCAGTATTTCATGCAAGCTCCATCAGTTTGGCGCTTATCTAGGTCGCTTTGTCGGCGTCGTCCATGTCGGGTTGGTCATTTCCATCGGTTTGCTGCAGGCGGCCTTTGGCCGACTTATTGCGGCCCGTGGCGGGCTTCAATCCAAACGCGGCGCCAAGGCCGACCGGCGGCATATTCCCATACACCGTTTCGTGCGTGCCCGCCTTGATCAGATAGGTCTCGTGCCAGATGCCAACATCGCCAGACGTGCCAATCGCCTTGTTGAATGCTTTCCAGGCCGGCACATGTTCGAGGCTCCGGTCGACGGAATAGGCATGCAGGTCTTCAAAGCTGCGCCAGTACTGCACCAGATATGGGCTGCGCAGGCTGAAAAAGGTCTTTGAATGCAACAGGCCCAGTTCCGGATTCTTGCGAAGTTCCATGAGCATTCTTGGCATCGACATGAACACGGGCAGCCATGTCCAGACTTTCCATAATTTGTGGATGCGCATGCCGATCAGAAACAGGACGAAATCGCCCTCGATTGCCGCCGTCATCCGGCCCGGAACAGGTTTTGGCATCGCAGCCCCCTTTAGGTCACTGACCGTTCAATCTGCGCCTGTCTGCAGGCTTCGGCAACCAGCGACTCCAATTCGTGCCAGTGTTTGTAGCGGCGGACATGGTCCGGCGCGCCAAGCCAGGCATCCTCAAACGCTTCGCGCGTCGCCCCATCATCGAGAACAGGTAGCAACGGATCGAGGCAGATGCGGATGGTGAACACCACCGCGCCCGTGCCGGGCAGTTTGCGCAAGGTCTGCCGCTCGACGCGCAGATGCAGATCACCCGGTCGCTTGCCGCCAATGCCGGGCCGGTCGGGTGTGTAGCGCTTTTCGCTCGCCTGCACTGTCCAGTTCAAGCGTTCCAGCACAACGCCCGGCTTCAACCCCGTAAACACGCGTCCGATGCGAGCCGCGAGCTTTGGATCACCGCCTGGGACAGGACCGTGCAAACCGCCAAGATCGAGACCGACCCTTTCCGGCAATGTCCAATAGGTCGGTGCGCAGAGCACACCCGCGGTCAACCGCCAGTCGCCAGGGCGCCGGGCTTCGAGAATACAGATATCATCCGAAACCAGCGAAGCAGCCTCTTCTAGCGCGGTCGGCATGCTTTGGTTCGGCACGCGCCCCGTTTCCTCGACCATCAGTGCGAGCAGCTCTTCGCAGGCATCATTGTCCAGCGCACCGCCCGACACGTTCGCGCGCATCATTTTCATGATCAGGCATTTGTCGCGCAGCCAGGCTGTTTCCTCCGTGTCCGGCAGGAGCCATCGCTCGACTGGGATGGGATTGAGGCCCGGCTCGAAATCTGGAGGTCCACCCAGAAAGGGAAGATAAGGCGGGCGCGCCTCAGGCGACACGCGCGCTGCCCCAGCTCGCAAAGCCTGCAATCTTCGGGGTGTTGGGCAGATACATCGTCTCGTGCTGATCCACGGAAAAGCCGCCGGATTCCAGCATTGCCTTGGTATCACGCGTCAAATGACACCCGCCCGCAAGGCGCTTCCACACAGGCTCGACACGGTGCTGCCACTTCGCAACACCCTCATCAGGCGCGAGGCCATGCTCGGAGAACAGGACTTTCCCGCCTGGCTTCAGGACCCGGCGCAGCTCCTGGAGGGAGCTTTCCCAGTCCGGGATCGTGCACAGAACGAATGTGACCACTGCCGTGTCGACGCTATTATCGTCGAGCGGAACGGCTTCCGCACCGCACGTATGGATGTCGCAAGGCGTCTCATGCCCCCCTTCAGCCCAGGCCGCGCGAGCCCGTTTGACCATGCCCTCAGCCGGCTCAATCGCGTGTAAGTGGGTCAACTTGGATTGGTCATAAAGATCGAAATTGGTCCCGCTCCCACAGCCAACCTCAAGCACGACGCCCTCGGCTTCCGGCACGATCTTGGCGCGTTGTTTCATGATCGGCTTGGTCGAACAGGCGCACGATATCAAAGGCGGCACCACATATCGTTCCCAAAGTCCAAACATGATTTAATTCCCTGATATCATCCGTTGCCGTGTGCGGTTGTCTTCTGGCTCAACCACCAGCGCGCTTTGCGTGATACGCACCTTATACTTCAGTCGGTCGCCCATGGGAAAGTAAACGGCCGAGCCAAACGGCGCAGAGCCGCCCGCATCCTTGGATGACAGCATCCCCGCCGAGAACAGGCTCTGGAAATCATCGCCGGGTTCAAGCTCGCCCTCCAGCACTTCATCCAGCTGCTCTTCGCCGCCATAATTCACCAGCGCGCCATAAACATCGAAGCCGAGTTCCTGGTCGAAGATTTCGAGCTTGCCATCTTCGCTGACCCGGCGCCCATAAGAGGTCGAGGTCGTCATCCGTGTCGAATCATAGCGCCGCGCATACCGGCTCTCGATAAATTCCAGCCGGTACAGGCTTTCATAGCCGAGCAGCTGCTTCAT
>JANSXJ010000339.1 GCA_024743015.1 Hyphomonas sp.
CGGCCTTTCTAGTCCGGCAACGAGCCGTGCCGGTAACCGCAATGGCATGATCGGCATGACCATCGCGGTCGTCACCACGCTGGCTCTATTCTGGAACGCGCTTGACGCGACCACCTGGGCCATCCTCGCAGCCGGTGCGCTGGTAGGCGGCGGCATCGGGGCGTACATTGCACGCAAGATCCCGATGACGGACATGCCGCAGCTTGTTGCGGCGTTCCACTCGCTGGTCGGTTTGGCAGCCGTGCTCGTCGCCGCGGCCGCGCTCTATGCGCCGGTCAGCTTCGGTATCGGGACTGTCGGCAACCTTGCAACGGCATCGCTGATCGAGCTCGCGCTCGGGTCGGCAATCGGTGCACTGACCTTTACCGGGTCGGTGATCGCGTTTGCAAAGCTGAATGGCAATATGTCAGGGGCGCCGATCTTGCTGCCGGCGCGCCACTTGCTGAACATCCTGATTGGCGTCGGCATTATCGCCATGGTGGTCATTTTGGTGTCCAGCGGCGGAAGCGCCACCTGGGCGTTCTGGGGCCTCACGGGACTTGCCCTGGTTCTCGGCATCACGCTGATCATCCCGATTGGCGGTGCAGATATGCCGGTCGTCGTCTCGATGCTAAATTCCTATTCCGGCTGGGCTGCAGCGGCGTTGGGTTTCACCCTTGGCAATTTCGCCCTCATCATCACCGGGGCCCTGGTCGGGTCGTCCGGGGCGATCCTGTCCTACATCATGTGTAAAGGCATGAATCGGAGCTTCATCTCAGTCATCCTTGGCGGCTTTGGCGGCGATGATGCTGCTGCGGCTGCAGGCGGTCAGGAAGAACGCCCGTTCAAGCGCGGATCTGCCGAAGATGCAGCCTTCATCATGAAGAATGCGTCCAAAGTCATCATCGTACCGGGCTATGGCATGGCGGTGGCGCAGGCGCAGCACGCCCTGAAAGAGATGTGCGACAAGCTGAAGGAAGAAGGCGTTGAAGTGAAATATGCCATCCACCCGGTTGCGGGCCGGATGCCAGGCCACATGAACGTCCTGCTAGCCGAAGCGCAAGTGCCGTATGATGAAGTGTTCGAGCTTGAGGATATCAACTCTGATTTCCGCAATTCCGAAGTGGCATTTGTCATTGGCGCGAACGACGTGACCAACCCCGCGGCGAAGACTGACACAACATCGCCAATCTATGGCATGCCTGTCCTGGATGTTGAAAACGCTGGCACGGTCCTATTCATCAAACGCTCGATGGGCTCTGGCTATGCCGGGATCCAGAATGAGCTCTTCTTCCGCGACAATACGATGATGTTGCTTTCGGATGCTAAGAAGATGGTCGAAGACATCGTCAAGTCGCTCTAGAGGGCGCGATCAGAAGTCTGTCCAAATGATAAGGGTCTCGATGCAAATCGGGGCCCTTTCATCATCTCGGACTCACGATAAGCTCGCGCGTCAAACAATCATCTAAAGGGGGTCACGATGGCCGAGTTTATTGCCGAAGTGTTTTCCATCAGCGGCCTGTTCACGCTGCTCATGCTACTTCTATTGCAAGCCGTCCTCGGCTTCGACAACCTGCTCTACATCTCCATCGAGTCGCAACGGGTCGGACCTGAAAAGGCCCCCATGGTGCGCCGTTGGGGCATCGGCCTCGCCGTCGTGCTGCGGATCGTGCTTTTGGTGATTATCGTCAACCTGTTCTCGCTGCTCGCCGAACCCTTGTTCAATATCGGTTTGAAAGGGGTTCTGGAAGGCGAGTTTACGCTGCAGGCGCTGGTCACGCTCGCGGGCGGCGGCTTCATCATCTACACCGCGATCAAGGAGATCCATCACCTGCTCGCCGTCGACCATATCGAACACACGGAGGGCTCGGCGAGTAAATCCGTGATGCAGGCGATTGTGATGATTGTGGCCATGAACCTGGTGTTCTCTTTCGACTCTATTCTCTCTGCGATGGCGATCGCAAATGTTGAGGTCGCGAATGTCGTCAACGCTTCTGGTGAGGTATTGAACACATTCACCGGAAGCGTGGTGCAGTGTAAATCCGACCTGATCGCCAATCCGATAGCCGGGGCAGTCGGGTGCGAGCCAGGCAAAGACTACCAAGTCTGGATCATGGCGATTGCCATCCTCTCTTCCGGGATTGTGATGATCCTGCTCGCGGACTATGTCGCCGACTTCCTCAAGCGCAACCGGATGTATGAGGTTTTGGGCCTGTTCATTCTGTTCCTCGTCGGGGTGCTGCTCGTCACGGAGGGAGCCCATCTGGCGCACCTAAAAATGTTCGGCTTCCCGATCGATGCGATGAGCAAATCAAGCTTCTATCTCGTGGTCGGCGTTCTCGTGATAACTGATATTATTTCCACCAACTATCAGAAACGCCTCTGGGCTCAGCGCGAGGCGGAGCTGCGCAGCGCTGGCAACAAAGCCGACGACGCGATCAAAGCTGTTGATGCGCACATCGCCAAGCATGGCAATATTGGCTGACATCCGAACAGGCGGCGTCTCAAGTCCGAGGCGCCGTTCGTCAGGAACGGAACGACTTAGCCTTTGAAGGCTCCAATGCGCTTGGTGACTTGCAGAGCGACCTTTTTACCTTTGCGGCCCATGCGGCCTTCGAACGCAACACGGCCATCGCGCCCGCCTGAAAGGAGTTCGACAGGCTGATCTGCTGGCAAGCCGAGCAGCAGAGTCGACCCGGCCTTGAGCTGTGTGATCCGGCTGAGTGGGACGGTCAGTGAGGCGAGGCGCGCGGTGAGTACCGCTGTCACATCGGGACTGGTCAAAGCTTGAGGCCCGGCTGAGACGTCAGATTGATCGCTCGGCGATTCGCCTTCAATCAAAGCCAGCTCGCTATGCAAGCCAATGGCTTCCACGGTGTATTCCGAGACCTGAACCTGCGAAACGGGGATGAGGCTGCTGACATAGGCCACATCGGTCTCGATCGCCTGAAGCTTGTAGCTCTCATGGATCGCCGCCCCGAACGGAACCAGCAATTGTTCCAGCAGTGCACAATCAATCGCGCTGAGGGTCCAGCCATCTCCAAGCCGACCAGCTGATCCTCTTGCGCCGCAAGCGCGGGCAATAATCGCATCCGCAAGCACCGGTGGCAGGCAAACCAATGCGCGAATATCGGTTTCACTCGGTCCGATGCAGGCGATGGCGCTCGACTTGCCTTGCAGCAGACCAGCCAGATCGGTTTGGGGTATCTCCGCGCATTCGGATACAGTGATCGCACCTTTGACGCCTGTGCCAGATCCGAGCGCCATGGCCAGGCGCGCCGCCAATTTTTGAGCCCGACGCTCCTGTGTGGGCGTCACTTTTGCCGTCTGAAGGTCAAAATTCTCTGGCTGTTTTGGCTCAATCACCTTGGGCGTTGCGAACTCATCCTCCAGCGCAGTCTGCTGCGGTTTGGGGCGCAATAAGGCTTCTATTTCTTCGGCAGACAAGACCCCGCGCGAGGATGGAAACTTGTAGTCTTCATCTGGCTTTTTTTCAGCCGTCATGGTTCCGGTATCCATCAACCAGTCAGATTTCGCGATTGATTTGGGACCGTCTCGCATTCTGCACCTGTCACCAATAGAATTATGATCAGTGCGTTAACACGGTTAATGAATCGTTAGGATTTTGGAGTCCGTCCGTTAAGAATCGTTCGGATTAATCGTCGCGCACGACCCGTTCGTTGCGCTCGTGACGCTCCTGCGCCTCGAGGCTAAGGGTCGCCGTCGGCCGCGCTTCCAACCGACGCAGACCAATCGGCTCTCCGGTATCATCGCAATATCCGTAGGTGCCAGCATCGATGCGTCGGATTGCAGCGTCGATTTTTGAGATCAGTTTGCGCTGGCGATCACGGGTGCGCAGCTCAAGTGCCTTGTCGCTCTCTGCAGATGCGCGATCAACAAGATCGGGGTGGTTGGAAGACTCTGCACGCAAATTTCCGATGGTGACTTTCGCGCCATCGAGAATGTCGTTTTTCCAGTCTTCAAGCTTCTTTCGGAAGTAAGCTTTCTGCTTGGAATTCATGAAGTCTTCTTTGTCAGACGGTGTGTAACCTTCGAGATCAAAGTCAGCCATGGAATCAAAAATCCTCTACCGAGTTTGCGCGCCCTATACTGCGGACGGAATAGATACGCAATCGCAATAATCAGACCAATTGTGTCCTGAACCTACGCTGAATTGTGGCGGTGGCTGGGCTGGTAC